>JAYYBT010000015.1:0-3573 GCA_036162675.1 Thermoplasmatota archaeon | reverse complement strand
GGTGCCTGCTATCGAGCGCATTGACCCCATTTTTGCAGAACAGGCGTCCTTGCTGCCGATGAGTAAAGTGAGTTTCTGGTGGCATTCACGAGGTTCATTTTTGGTGGTTCCAGCCACCATGGCCGGCTCCTTGTGCCTCGCTTTCTCAATGGGGGAATTCGGTGCGACCTTCCTCGTGGTTCGGGTTGGTTCGTGGGATTCGCTGTCCATTTTGGTCGACCAAGTGGCCTCACGACCCAAGTTCGACCCGTATGTCTTCCCAACCGCCATGGCGTTGGCGACCATTTTGATGTTGGTCACGCTGTTGGTGCTTTCCGTCAATGAACGTGCACGTGCATGGAGGTCAAGACATGATGTTTGAATTACGAAAAGGGGCTGTACGCTTAGGAGATTGGTTGGTGTTTGAAGACCTGAACTTGCGAGTGGGTGCGGGGGAAATCGTATCCATTCTCGGACCGAGCGGTTGTGGAAAGACCACGCTGCTCCGTGCATGTTGCGGGCTTGAACACCTCGAGACAGGTGAACGGCTCCTCGGTGAAACCTCGCTCGAGAACGCCACCATACATCCCGATATCACCATGCTTTTCCAGCAACCGGTGCTCTACCCCCACCTGAATGTCTCACAGAACATGGCGTTGGGTGCTTCCAAGGACATGAGCAAGGTGAACAAGATAAACCGAATCAACGAGGTGTTGAACGCCATTGGCTTGGAGGGGTTCAATCAGAGAGGTGTTGCTGGCCTTTCGGGAGGTGAAGCCCAAAGGGTGGCGTTTGGCCGGGCCTTGATGCAAGAGCCGAAGGTGATCATGCTCGACGAACCTTTTGCCTCGGTTGATGTCAAACGTCGCTTGGAACTCGCTTCCATGACCCGAACCCACCTCAAACAGCGCAACATCACCGCCCTGCACGTGACCCACGACGAGGAAGAGGCAGCGGTTCTCTCGGACCGCATCATTCATTGGAAAGAACTGGTCAAGGCTCAAACAGAGGTCGGCCCCGATGGTGAAGAATGATTGGCCCATCATCGACCGGTGGTGGCCCAATCGAGACGAGTGGTCCCGGCTGAAATACGGGTCCTTTCTCCTCTCACTCTTCTTACTCCTGGGTGCTCTTCCTTACGGGCTCATCAACCGATTATCTGCTTGGAGGGGCACGAGCACCCTGAAAGTTGAGATGGCCTTGGATTGGGAATTACCCTTTGTTGCGTGGATGGTCATCCCCTACTATTCGTTCTACCTTTACTTCCCATGGGCGGCATGGGTCGGGGCTTCAACAAAGCATCGACACCACGGTTTGCTCTTCTTCCAACGGCTCATCGTCGCTGCTTGGATCGCCTTTGCGATTTTTCTCATTTTCCCCGTTGAGATTGAACTACGCTCCCAAGCCTACGGTGCTGAAGGCCTGCTTGGTTGGATGATGAGTGCACTTCACGATGCTGACGCACCCTACAATGCCTGGCCGTCCTTGCATGTTCTGCTCAGTATTTTGGTCGTCTTCTTCGTCCGATTTGTGATGATGGAAAACGGCACCTGGACCCGACCAATCGGCGCAGTTGTTTGGGTCTCATGCGCCCTGTTGGTCGCTTCAACCGCCCTCATCAAACAGCACTATGTGTTTGACGGCATCTCAGGAACGGCGCTTGCCTTCGGCCTCTGGTACGGATGGATTCGTCCCGCCCTCAACTGAAGAAAGCGCTCACGGCCTCGGCGTTGGTCAGGTAAATGGTCAACCCAACACCGGCCATGATCATCATCCACGAACCGATCATCTTGATGTGACCGGTGGCGCGGCGCAAGAAATTGATCATCACTTGGCGACCCATGCCCACCAGCATGGTGACGGCGATCATCAGAATGAGCAAGCCCACCATGAGGCCGGCAATTCCGAAGCCGATGGCGGTTGTTCCAAGGGTGCTGAGGAAGATGACGAAGGGCAACACGGCAGCGGCGGTGCAGTCGATGGAAGCCGCAGCGTAGCCGATCCCGTACAGGTACATGTTGCGGCGGGGCGTGAAGGTCTCGTCGGCCTCGGTGGTGCTGTACTTGTCGACCAGATTTTGGACAAAGCCCATCACGTGCGAGGTGATACCGAGCAGCATCATGGAACCGAGCACAATCAGCAGGAGTGCAATGAAGATGGCGATGTAGTGGATGATGCCCGATTTTGCAAAGGCTTCTCCCATGACCAAAGCGACGATACCGATGATGCCAAAGAAGGTCCACATGCCAAGGCCGGAGAGCACACCGATGTTGAACGAACTCGGCATGCCGGTCTTGAGTTTACCTTGCTCAATCAGCTCGTCCTCACGAGCGCCAAGGGAGAGGTAGTAGGAGATGAATCCGGGAAGTACGGGGAAAGCGCACGGTGAGAAGTAGACGAGGATGGAGAGGACAAGTCCCAATGCGAACACCGCAGTGTAGGAGGTCTCAGGCTCTTCCCATCCAATTCTCGAATCAAAGGTCTCCGAGATATCTTCGGTCAACGCTGTTTCGAGGATCCCGTCAAATTTGGCCCAGCCGTCAATGGGGGTGCCGGTCGCTTGTTGCGCGATGATGTAGCCCTCTTCGTCGATGATGAGGACAACGGGAATCTGCCCCGTACCGCCCGTGGTGAACAAACGAACGGGGTCGGCGGTCGAGCCGTCTGCAAGCACCGCAGCCTCGGTGGAACCGAAACCTGTGGGGTAAAGGGGAACGGAATATACACCTTTGCTCTTGTTGAGATAATTGACCGACTCATCGTACCAAGCACCGTAAGCGAAGATTTTCAGCGACTTACCGGACGTGTTGGACATGTTGTGCCAATCTTCCATGTTTTTCTCGATGTGTTCCTGAACCAAGTGGCAGTTGCTGCAATCCCTGGCCATGAGGTCGAGAATGATGACGCTCCCACGGTGGTCGTTGAGGTTGAACCAACCCGTTTCGTTGACGAAACCCGCTTCAACGTCGCTGCGATTCAACGACTCAAACACGATGTTGGGGATGGGCGCCGGCTCTGCATCGGATTGGAACAACTCGTCCATGCTGTCGAACATGGAGAGGGCCGCAAAGGAAATTGCACCGAACATCACGATGGCGATGGCAAAGGCCTGCCACGTGTCCTTCTGCTTGAAGACGCCCCAGTCGGCTTGGTCAAGCAGGCCCATACAGTGAACTGAGCGCGGGTCGTTGAAGAATGTAGCCCAAACCTTCTCTCTCGCTCAATGCTCATTCTTCCTCATCAAGACCTGCAGCATCGAACGGCTGAAGGCCAAGGTCGGTGATTGTGAACCCATCGTACCAAGTGATTTCCCCCGCTTTTGAAAGCCGGTTCAATTCAGCCATGGGTTTCAGACTTTCTGCTGACCACTTGAGGTAGTTAAATTGGCTCAAGACAACTTCCTGACGGTTGGGGGGGACTCGGGCACCAATTACGACCTCGCCGGATCCAGACTGTGGAGCAAGTTCGCTTCCATTGTACCCCTTAATTTGCGTCCTTCCAAAGGCTTCTATCGTTCCTCCGAACATGCTTAGCAATTTTCGAGCCGCACCGTAGAACCCAAAGAATTCGTCAGCATTGCCGAGGACCCTGGTG
>JAYYBT010000014.1:0-10341 GCA_036162675.1 Thermoplasmatota archaeon | reverse complement strand
TCACGAACCATCCACCGACAAATCCGGGTGCAAAAGGTGGTGGCGTTCAAACCGATGTGGTGGCTTTCCGCCATGAACGGAAATCGAAACGATCTGACCGGCCGCATCCTCGCTTACGAAGCGATTCACGGTGCCGGTGGTGCCGTGGTTCACATCGACCCAACATCAACCGGCGTGGGCGACAAAGAATACGACGAGGACGACGTGGAATACTTCCACGGCGAACGCGGCGTGTTGGAAGGTGCAGAAGAAAGCGAAAAGGATGCTATCCAAAACACCAACGCTGACGCCGATGCAACAGATGAAGCAACGGCAAACGACAGCGGCCCGGCGCTTTGGGACCCGACGGAGGCCAAAGGTTCGGTGAACACCGATGCTGCACCAAAACCTGTGGGCGCCTATCCTCATGCCCGTAAGGTTGGCGACATGCTCTTCCTCTCCGGCGTGGGGCCCCGTCAGCCTGGCACCAACGCCATTCCCGGCGGGCCCATCCACGATGAAAACGGGGAGCCGCTCGAATATGACATCAAAGCACAAACGCATGCGGTTGTCAACAACGTGAAGCGAATTGTCGAGGAAGCAGGCGCCACCATGGATCAAGTGGTTGATGTCACCACCTTCCTCGTGGACATGAAGCGGGACTTTGCTGGCTACAATGAGGTGTGGGCTGAAACGCTTGGAAAGGTTGGACCCACACGAACAACCCTCGCCATTGACGCGCTGCCAACCCCCATCGCAGTTGAGATGAAGGTCATCGTCCACATGCCGGAATAATTCCGGAATTCGGCGAGACAGAACCGTAAACGGACAAGAGTTCAAGGACAACCTTCTGTTAGGAGGGGATGTAGGCCAATCGGCTACCGGAAATCGGGGAATTTCTATGGTTGTTGAAAAAACAGTTGAACTGGCGCGTTCCATCGGCCTCAAGACATTGGTGATTCTTTCGCTGTCCTCCATGTTGGGTTCAGGTATTTTCCTCCTCCCTGCATTTGCACAGGAAGTGGTGGGCCCTGGAATGTGGTTTGCCTTCATCCTCGCTGGCAGCGTGGTCATTGCCAGCGCATTCTCAAAAGCCGAACTCGCCAGTGCCATGCCTCAGTCCGGCGGATTCTATGTGTACGCCGAACGCACCTATGGTCACCTCGTCGGCACCATCAGCGGGCTTGGCCTCTTTGCATCCTTCATGCTAAAATCTGCGTTCGCCTTGGTTGGTTTTGCCGCTTACATGAAGGTCATCACCGACCACTACGGCATCGAAAACATCAATTCAAACGCCATCGCCATGGTCTTGCTTGCCTTTATTCTCCTCGTGAACTTGACAGGTGTCAAGGCCATCAAGAAAGTTCAGATTCCCATCGTCACGGGTGCGATGGCCATGGTCGTCGTGCTGTGCATCATGGCCTTGTTCTCGGGCGACATGGATTACGGTCGGCCTGTTGAGGACTTCAATCCAGTGAGCATCCAAATGGGAACCGCAGCAGCGCTCGTGTTCGTAGCGTACTCGGGCGCCATCAAGGTCGGAGCCATCGGTGGCGAGGTGATGGACCCAGAAACCAACCTTCCTCGAGGTATGATTCAATCCTTGGTCATCGCCACCTTGCTCTACGCCGCCGTCGCCTACATCATGGTCGCTACGATGGACCCAGGATGGCACATGGTCGACGGGCACGCCGTTGAGAACCCGATTACGGTCTTCGCCCAATCGGTTGCTGGAACAG
The DNA here is from genome assembly GCA_036162675.1 of Thermoplasmatota archaeon. Taxonomy (GTDB): domain Archaea; phylum Thermoplasmatota; class Poseidoniia; order Poseidoniales; family Poseidoniaceae; genus Poseidonia. The sequence continues at coordinate 8,623 of JAYYBT010000014.1, read as the reverse complement.
CCGTTGTGCTCATCGCCTCCTTGGTGGCCATCATCGCCATGGCCTCCATGGCGCTTGCCGGCGTTCTCTCCTCATCGCGCTTCATCTATGCCATGGCCAAAGACGGTGTTCTTCCCGCTTCACTTGGAGAACTCAACGAGCGCTACAAGACGCCGCACTGGCCCATTCTACTCACCGGACTGCTGATGGCTGTCTCGATATATTCCTTTGATGTTCACGTCATCGCAGAACTTGCCTCAGGGTTCATCCTCATGGTCTTCATCGTGCTCAACCTTACGGTGGTCGTTCTGCGCCGAGCCGGTCCAACACACGAGTGGAATCCACCCTACCGTTCACCATTGTACCCGCTGCCCCAGATTTACGGCACCGTTGCCGGAATCCTCATGCTCGTCTTGATGGGTAAGAAGGCTCTCTTCGGTGGTGCAGGAGCGATCGTTCTCGGCCTCGTTGCATGGTATGCATACGGGCGCCGAAATGTTCAGCCAAGAGAGGGTCCAACCCCGCTCAGCGCCTTCCTTGGCCGAGACAGCACCGTTTCTGAGGAAAGTGAGTGAGCGACCAGTCAACACCCGTCCAAGACGACGGTGGATCTCTCACCGGTCAAGCCAGAATGAGACGTAGGTCCTCAAGACTGCGAAGCTCGGCAAGGTAGATTTGCTCGATGGCGTCGTACATCTCTTGGTCGCCTGCCTTTTCCACGAGTTGAATGATGTTTGCATACACTTCGGCAGCCTTCGTTTCGGTCTCCAGTGAGCGCTCAAGCATCGCTTTGTACTCGGTGGTGTGAACGATGGGGTGGGGATTACGCTCCGTCACAGGAACGCCACCCAACTTGACGATGGCTCGACGGACAACATCTGCGTGAGCAAGTGATTCTGTGGCTTCTCCATTGAACATCGGGTCGAGTTGCAGGCGATGAATCCCCTGAATATTGGCGGCATAATGAGCGTACATGTTGACGGCACGCAGTTCCCATCCCAGGGCTTCGTTCAGGCGTTCAATCAGTTCTTGCGTCCCCATGGTATCACCAAACCCTATCGGGTCATCCAATATGAACCTCTGCGAAGAATGGCGGAGGCTTACTCATGACGAATCCATTCGCCATCGGGGGTCACTTCCCAATACTGCAGTTCTTCTGAAACATCGACATACCAGCCAGTTTGTCCTTGAACGGTCGAGGGCGTAGCCTGCATGACGCCAACCTTTCCTGCCTCTTCAGCGAGTGCTTTCATCGATTCAAGCGTCAAGCCGTGACGCTCATGTCGCGGGGTGTCGTCAACCACTTCTGATGATTGACCAACCTCTTCCACCTCGTCATCCTCATCTTCATCAAACGTCTCCTCCATCCATTCATCCTCGGAGGCCTGGGCTGCCTCTGCAGCCTTTCGGGTCAGCGTGACCAAGACGGCCAGGAGCAGGAAGAGAAGTACCGCCGCCATGGTCATAGCGGTGTTGGTTGAACCCACTGCTCCTCCAAGAAGAACTTCATCGACATCGTAGAACGTTTGTGCGAGCAGGCCACTCCATCGGATGGTGCAAGAGCGGTCGGTTCCACCGTTTTCGATGTCCACTTCCCAAGTGCCGTTGGTCACAAAGGAGGCGGGCCCTGACGTGCAGGTAACGCTGGTGTTCTCTTTGGGAATGCTGAGCGTGTTTCCATAGGCGTCGGTTGCAAAGGCGTTCATCAGGACAACATCGCCCTCCGCGATGGCGGCTCGGCTCATCGAAGCCTGAATCCGAATGGGCGCACCGGCTTCTACGGTCAATGGAATGGTGTGCAAGGCTCCCTCATCCTCGAGGACCAATTCGAAAGAACCCACCTTTTTGCCTGTGAATTGCCAATAACCAAGGCCCGTGGGAGAAACATCCAACTCTCCAATTGAAGCATTGAGCATCGTGGTAACCGACGTGGACTCGGCGATGTTGCCGTGAATATCAACCACCTGAATGAAGAGGTCGTGGGGCACGCCAGCGTTGACGACCAAGCCCTCATCGGCATCGGTGACAAGTGCATGCGCATCTCCGGTGACCACCGTCAGGCGAACCGTTGCAAATACACCGTCGGCGTTAACACGAAGCTCATGACCTCCAACGGTGGTGGCCGTCCAACGTCCGTCGTTCAACAGCATGTCAAGGGTGATGTCCTTGCCGTCCAATGTCCAATTGAGTGCAATGTCGCCGAGTTCGTTTCCATACGCATCAAAGAACGCGGGATTGAGAGCCAACTCACCGTCAGCAGGAACTTGACTTCCTTCACCGTCCAAATTGATGAAGGCGAGGCGACCTGGACGTACATCAAAGGCGCCATCGGTGGCAAACATGGCCCCAGTCGTGTTGTCAAACCAACTTCCATCAAACCGCCACGATATTGCACGCTGTGCTTGAAGCAAAACAAAGGACGTGTCGGGTGTCAACTCGGCTTCATCTCCCATGGTCATGGCGATGGTTCCGTCCACAACCCAGCGGTTTCCTTTCACATCCTCCGCCATGAGTTCAAGAACGACTTGGTCGCCAGCGGCGGGTTCCCGTGGTGAAATTTGGAAGCCGACATCAATCGCTCGGCCGTGCTCCACATCGAGTGTCAACGAACTGCTCACGGTGCCGTCTACACCGGTGATGACCGCAGGTCCAGTGGCTGAAGGATTCCAAAACACCCGTGCATCGTCGTCAACCGACAAGCCACCGGATGAAGCCGTGACGGCATGAATGGAGGGTGAGACAAAGCCGATGTAGCCGTTGGCATCACGGCGTTCAAACACCAACTCGTAGGATTCGCCTGCCATGAACGTCTCTGGTGCGTCAACCACCATCAGTTCCGATGCAACAGCATCACCCGGAATCACATGAAGCGTGGTGCTGCCCGTGATGTTTCCAGCGGACACGGTGATGAGCCAATCGCCGGTGTTGGTCGCCAGGTATTCCCCCTGTGCGTTGAACGAGCCGTTTTCAGCGAACCAAGCCAGGGAACCCACCGTGGACAACGGCATTTCATAGCCGTTGATATCGACAAGATGTGGCGTGATTTTTTGGATGGTTCCTGCACGAACCATCAGCGGGTCATCGAAAACAAATTCGTGAGGCGCACCTGCTGCGACGGTGATCGTGGCACGTGTTTCCAGCTGGTTGTACCTCACTCGAGCATCGTAATCACCAATGGACTCTGCTGCCCATGTGGGTTGGCCGTGGCCGATGTATTCGCCGTTGATGTCCCAAACCATGGACGCTGCGCCAGGCATACGGTTGCCTCGAGCGTCGAGTAAGTCAGCGGTCATGGTCGTTGATTCGAGAACACCCACGTTGAGGCGAGTGATTTCAATCGAGGTGGGGACCCCGGCTTCAACCGTGATGTTGTGGTGTCCCCGAAGGCCATCGTGCTCGGCGATGATTTCCACCAAGCCGGCGGACCATGGATAGAACAAACCGTCTTCCGTGATGCTGCCGTTACTTGTTGACCAACTGATTTCACCTGAAACCAGGTTGTTGACAGGGTCGTAAATCAGGGCTTCAAAAGAGACGACTTCATCGGCGGACATGGAGGCAGGGGGGTCATCGATGACAACCCTGTCGGCCGTCCCTGTACGCTGAATAACGGGCTTCTCTTCCAAGAGGGTCGGTACGTTCGTGGACAGCGTCCCCAAGAGAACGAGCGCAACGAGAGCAACGCACGTTTTCGGGAAGTTCATTCAACCACGTCCTCAATCCGTGTACTCTTGCCACTCTTCCTCGCCAGGATTACGGTACCACCAGGCACCGTCTTCGTCTTCCCACCATTCCACGCCGTCTTCGTCAAAGGTGGTTTCGAGTTCCTCCTCGACCTCCTCTTCCTCGGCAGGTGCTTCTTCGGGTGGTGGGCCAGCTGGACCGGGTGCAGGACCGGATGGACCGGGCGCAGGGCCGGTTGGACCTGGCGCAGGGCCGGTTGGGCCGGAGGGGCGTTCATCATCGTCGTCATCGTCGTAGTCGTCATCGTCCCAATCGTCGCTGCCGCCGCTGTTTCGCATGAACATGACACCGAGCACCAAGAGAACGATGGCCACGAGCGCAAGCAAACCAGCACCAACATAGTACAGCGTTCCACCTGCTTCAAAGAAACCTTGGAAGTTGCCGATGACGGTTATTTCCTCGTTCACGCGAACGGCGCCAACGCTGACCGTGATGGTCTGCGGCCCATCATCAAGTGTCGTGACGGTCCAGAGGTCAGAGGAGGTCATCGACGATGTTCCACGACCTGTGGATTCAACTTGGACACTGCCTGGAACGGGGATCTCGTTGTCAAAGGCGTCGAAGGCTCGGATGGCGACCTCAAGGCTGGCAAGTTGCTCGAGGCTATCGGTCGAGAGGTTGACCTCCAAGCGGGCCACGGTGTTCTGGGCTGAAACCGTAATTTCAGCGGTTGAAACAGCACCGCCCACGCTGTATTGGAGCGTGTGGACACCGGCCACTTCGGCATCGTAGGTGTAGGTTCCCTCCGATGAGGTGATGATGCTCAAGGTTGGAACGCTTGCTCCGTCTTCGGTCCATTCCACGTCTTGCGGGAATTGGTTGCCATCAGCGTCCGTTCCCGTCACTTGAATGTCAACTCGGTCACCAGCGGTCGGGCTGGTGGTCGAGAGGTCTGCTGCCACCGTGACAGCTTCACCGTGCAACACCGTGATGGAGACGCTATCGGAGATGTTGAAGCCGGTTCCGCTGATGCTGTAGGCATCAATTCGCCATTCGCCGACCGTGGTCGCTTCCCAGCGCATACCATCGAGCAACAACTGCGTCGTGATGTCCTGAACATCGCCGGTTGCTACGTTGACCTCAAGCCAAGTTAATTCGTCCGATGAGATTCGGTTGTTGTCCGTGTCAAAGAGTTCCGAAGTGAAGTCAACCGCGAAATCAGAGGTCATCTCAATGAGGGCACCCGTTGAACGAAGTGGGTCGTTGGCCACACCTTCGATGGTGACAGTGTTGAGCATACCGTGGTCGACGGTGATGTTGATGGAGACGCTGAGGTCGGTGTTTTCGTCACTGTACGTTGCCGTGAGCGTGTAGGGCAAATCAGAGGCGTAGTAGGGTGTGAAGGTGGTGGCGTCGCCCGTCAAGACCTCAAGGAAATTCGAAGCATCGCTGATGGTGGGGTGGTCAAGCGACCAGTTGGATTCTGGAACCGCCCACTGATTGCCTTTGGCATCGATGGCGAAGATCTTCGCTTCCAGCGTATCGTCAGCCGTGATGTCAAAGTGTTGCCAAGTGGCAATCTCATCATCCACCGTAATGCGGAGCGTTTGGGTTTGGCCACGAGCAACATCGATGACAATTTGCGTCAATTCGGTCTCGTACCGTGCTTCGAGAATCTTGGAGCCGGTTTTCACCGGGTCCCATGTGGCCGGCGCACCGGGCGTCAACTGCCCGTCCGATGTCTTCGTCCAATTATCGGCTGGCAAAACGACGGTCAAACGATTACCACGCACATCAACCCGCGTGGTGTTGATGTAAACGCGGTCATCAGCCGTGATGGACGTCGATGAGGCGTTCAGTTCAAGGTAATCGATAGCGCCGTGTCCGACGGTGATTTGGAGTTCGTCCATGGCTCCTGAAACAGAGGTGAGGTTCAACCACCAAACGCCGACATGGTCTGGGAAGTACTTCTGGTCAATTTCCGAGTAGTTTCCGTTGGTGGTGCTCCATGTCAGGTCTCCAGCGTCGGCGATGTCCAAAGCGTTGCCGAACTGGTCGTACAAATCGATGCTGATGTCGCACCATACACCGGCAGGCACCGTGCCTTCGCATCCACCCAACACAAAGTAAGATGGAACACCGGCTTCGACCGTGACCGCCACATCCACAAACTCACCCGAAGGCACGTTGTGGGCCACACGGACAACGTGTGAACCGACAGCGTAAGGCTGGAAGATGTTGGGCACAACAGCGCTCATGCTACCGTTGGTCGGGGTGTAGGTGATGGGCTCGCCGGGCACCATATTGCCGTGCTGGTCAACCATGTGGGCCGTGATGGTCAAGGTCTCGTCGGCCGTGATGGTCGCCGAGAGCGGGGTTACAACGAGTTCAGTTGCGGCACCGGGCGTGACCGTGATGTTTTGATGGCCGCAGACCAGACCGAAGCAGGAGGTGATGGTCGTGACACCAGCCGTGGTCGGCGTGAACAACCCGTTGCTTCCGATGTTTCCAGAAGAGGACGACCACGTCATCGGCGGGGATTGAACCATGGAAAGATGGTCGTACGCCACGGAGTTGAAATTCACAGCAGTATCGGCATCGGTGGTTGTTGTGCCGCCGGATGAGCTGATGGCCACACTGGTGATGTTGGTGGTGTTGAACAGGATTTGCGGTCTGTAGTTGACGTTGGTCGCCGTACCGGAGTAGAACGTGGCATGAGCATAGCCGTTGTTATTGGGCGTTCCAATGATGACCCAAGCCTGCTGGTTGGAGATGGTCATGCCAGCGGTGCTGACATCAAACCAAAGCCATCCTGTGGTGTCAACATTCACCACGGTTGTCGATACGGCGTCGCCATAATCAACGCCTGCCTGCATACCGGGGGCACCCCATGTTCCGCCCGCCGTGGTGCCGTTCCAGGTGGCAGAGGCAGCGCCCCAGTTGGCATTGGTGATGGGGTGGACAGTGAACGCAACCGATGTTGCTCCCTGCGCCGAAGTCCACGATTCAACGTACATTCCGAGCGAAGCAGAATGCACCTGCTGATATTGTGCAAACGGCACTTGGCCGGCGTTCAAGGCCACGTTGATGCGGCATTCATCGGCGTAGAGGGTGCCGCAGAAGGTTCCCGCACTGATGGTCTGCTCACCGGCAAAATTGGTGTTCGCATATTCGCTGTAGACGGCCGTGTCTTGCACGTTGGTGTGGCCGAAAGCGGCGATTTCGCTGCCGGTTTGGAAGCGGTACGTGTAGGTGTAATCGTTGTTGTAGGTGTGGTCGGGGTCGCCGACGGCGAAACTCCAGCGCGAAGAGGAGGGGCCCGGGATGGACTGGTTCACGCCTTGAACCCACCAGGAGAAGAGTTGGCCCTCGGTCAAGTTGTCCGAGAATCGGAAGGTGGTGTTGGTGATTTCAGAATCTTCCCACGAGCGGAATTTGTACACGCCGCTCTCGTTCGCGATCGTGACAATATAGCCCGTTGCACCGCTCAATGGCGTCCATGCCAAGACGGGTTGAGTTGAGGGCGTGAGCAAACCGTCGGCCTCGGCGTAGAGCACTTGGCCGTCCGCAGGCGAGGTCAGCATGGGTTGTCCGGGGGGTACAATGCCGTTGACGTTGTCAACATAATCCAGCACCAGGTGAGGGTGGTAGGCGGCGTCCGAATATTCAGAGGAGTAGAAACTGTGGGACGAACCGGTGCTTCCAATCATCGCCAACATGAACGTCATGGTGGTGTTGCCGTTCGCGATGTTGCTTTGAGCCAAGCTGGTCAAATCCCATTCCACCCATCCGAAGGGGTTGTTCAAGGTCAGAGTTGAACGGGTGATTTCGGTGGTTGAGCAGGTTGGAGCCGTAGCCCAGACAACACTTGATTCCGTGAAACCACTGCATGGGTAGGCTGCAATGGTGGTGGAGGAGGTACCCGATACGCCAGGCTGGTACATTCGCAGCATCATTTGCGTGGGGGTCATCGCAGAGGGCCATGGGATGTTGCTGAGGTCAAATTCCATGAGAAGGCGGCTTTGTCCCGTGCCCAAACCGTTGACGCCAAGCACCATCGTGTTGGAACCACCACGGTTCACCGTAGCGTTGGAGTCGATCTCGACATCCTCGACCATGGGCAAGAGGCCCGTTGCTTCGAAAATAGAACCACGGGACAAATTGACGGTGTGGTTTCCGTTGCCGTCCTCGCTGCCTTGGTCCGCAGGAACGCGATATTTGTTGACAGAGGACCACTCGCCGATGCGGTCGCCCTGGTCGGCGCGGACACGCCAGTAAACCCAATGATCGCCCTTGGAATGATTGCCGACGGTGTAGGTGTTGTTGAGGAAGTCAAATGTGTCTTCGCCATAGACGGCCCCGTGGAATTCGCTATGTGTTGAACAATCGGTGTCGACGCTGAGGAACAACGGATCGATACCACCGCATGCCGTAATCAGTGTATGGTTGCTGTAGGCGAGGTTCCATGTCAAGTCGCTGCTGTTCAACCCCGAAGGCCGAGGCTGGCTGGTGTTCCAAAGGGTCGTGCCGTCGACGGGCGTAAGTCCGGTTGGCTGTGAAGGCACCCAAGCATCGACGATGCGATACGTGAGATTCAGGCGAGGTCGAACATCGATGGTTGAGGCTTCGCTTGAAGCAAATTGCACACGGCCATCAACACCGCTTTCAAGTTCCACGGGGAAGAGTACGATGTCAAGTTCCGCCATGTTGTTCTTCAATGCGTGCTGAACATAGGCTGTTACATTGAAGGCAGTGGTACCGGTCTCGTTGACCCATTGCGCTGCGTTGAATGGGATATCGTGGTCTCCTGTGGTGAATCCACCCGTTTGAGCCCACGAGGAGGTGGTGCCCGCTGGGTAGGCGTAAACCGAGGATTCGCTCCACGAGGAGGTCATGTCTGCGACCGCGATAAACGTGGACTGGTACGCATTCACCACGGTGAATTCCAAACTGGCGTTCA
>JAYYBT010000013.1:0-5242 GCA_036162675.1 Thermoplasmatota archaeon | reverse complement strand
TGGTTATGGTCGTGAAGCGTGGCCTCCTCCTCATCTGTTTCATGGTTCTCCTCTTGATGTCACAGACCCTTGCTTCGGCTGATGACGATGACGGGAATGATGATGACGACGAGGTGCAGGTGTTGGGCGTTGACGGCGAAGGTCTTGGTGAAGTGGCTCGATGGCTAATGGTTGGCACACTTTTAATCGTGATATGGAAGCCGATGTTCAAGTGGTTACGGGCCAACGGTCCGGAACTGTTCGGCGTTGAAACCCGCACGTTCAAGAAAAAACTCGGCGTGTTTAATCGGCGATTTATGCGAGTCCACCTGTGGATTGGGTTGGCGGCGGTCGTCCTCGGTACGGTTCATGGATACGTGCTTGAATGGCACTGGACGTTGTGGTTGGCCATGTTCTTCCTCTGGCTGTTGGTGGTGAGTGGAGGCCTGATGATGTGGAAAACACCACCGAAGCAGATTCGAAAGGCTTCACGCTTGTTACACATGCAGCGGGCCATGTCCGTTGTGGCCGTGTTGTTGTTGCTCATCGGCCATGCCTTGGTGGACTAGTTCATCTGACCCGAGGCCGCCTTGAGCAGACCGAGGAAGGGTGGGCTCGGCCTTCCGGGGCGAGACTTGAATTCAGGATGGAACTGGACACCGACGTAGTATGGATGGTCGTTGAGTTCAAAGATTTCACAGCGCTGACCGGATTCGTCTTTGCCGACAAACACCAAGCCAGCCTCTTCGATGCGCTCGATGAGGTCGGGGTTGACTTCATATCGGTGGCGATGGCGCTCGTCCACCGATTCTCCGGGCCCGTACAGGGCGCGAATGGTTGAGCCTTCGTGCTGCCACAGGGTTGGCCTGCTTCCAAGTCGCATGGTGCCACCGAGATGCGTTTTGGAAATTTCAGGCATGAAGACGACCGCTGCGTGCTCGGGATTGTCCTCAAATTCAGTGGAGTTTGCGCCGGTCATGCCCAGCACGTTACGACAGAATTCGATGGTGGCGATTTGCAGACCAAGGCAAATGCCCAGGTAGGGGACGTTGTTCGTTCGGGCGTAATGAGCGGCGAGAATTTTACCCTCAATGCCTCGGTCGCCAAAGCCGCCGGGAACCAAGACACCGTCTGCATCTCGCAGATGCTTCCATGCGTCATCGTGCTGTTTTTTCTCCCAACCTTCCTCAAGGTGGCTGGCTTCAATCCAGTCGATGACGAGTTTACGGTCGACCGCCATGGCCGCATGCTGCAGGCTTTTGATGACCGAGAGGTACGCATCGGAAAGGTCGGTGTACTTGCCAACCATGGCGATGTGGACCTCTTCGGTGAGGGTGTCGAGGTGATGGGCCATTTCCCTCCAGTCACGAAGCAGGGAGGTGGCCGAGCAATCAACGTTCAAAATGTCGCACAGACCTTGTTCCTGGAGCATCAGGGGCACGTGGTAGATGTTGGGTACATCGTGCGTGGACATGACCGCTTCGGGTTTGACGTGGCAAAACGCCGCCAATTTATTCCTCGTCTCTTCGTTGAGCGGGGCCGAGGACCTGCAAACGAGGATGTCGGGGGAAATACCCAGGCCGCGCAATTCTTTCACGGTGTGCTGGGTTGGTTTCGTCTTCTGCTCTCCAACCGGTCCAAGCACAGGCACGAGCGAGACATGGACAAAGGTCACGTTTTCACGACCGACACGGAATTGGAACTGACGAAGCGCCTCAACATAGGGCGATGATTCAATGTCGCCCACCGTGCCACCCAACTCGATAATGCAGGCGTCGGGCACGTCTTCGCTGCCGTCGGCAGGGCGCCTCGCCACGTCTTCAATCCAGTCCTGAATCGCATCCGTGATGTGGGGAATGACTTGGACGGTTTTGCCGAGGTAGTCGCCGCGACGCTCGGCTTCAATAACCTTGGAGTAAATTTTCCCAGTCGTCAGGTTGTTGTCTTTGGACAGGTTGATGTCGAGGAAGCGTTCGTAATTCCCCAAGTCAAGGTCAACTTCTCCCCCGTCGTCGAGGACGAACACTTCTCCGTGCTCAAACGGCGACATGGTGCCAGCATCGCTGTTGAGGTAGGGGTCGATCTTGATGGAGGTCACTCGTAGGCCAGCGCTTTTGAGCAAGACGCCAATGCTACTCGCAGTGACTCCTTTTCCGAGTCCTGAGAGGACTCCCCCGCTGACCACGACGTACTTCATTGCACCATCAACGGGATTTGAGGCCGTCGCGCCTCCCTAATCAACATACCGAACAACCTCGCCTCATCACCGCCAAATCGCGATGACCGAAGGATGAAAAGGTGCCCAAGCAAGAACAAGCCGAGGGCGAAGGATGGGCAACGTTCCAACGACCATGATGGCGTGGACAAAAACGCGTCCGGAGGTTGGTGGATTCACCCTTGAAGAGCACGCTGTTCCCAATCCTGGCCCGGGCGAAGTCCTCGTTCAAACGCAATCCACCTCGGTGTGTGGCACCGACCTTCACATTTGGAAGTGGGACGAATGGAGCCGAGAGAACGTCCCCCTTGGAACCGTTACCGGTCACGAAACCAGCGGCCGAATCGTGGCGTTGGGTGAAGGCGTCTCAAGCCATGCCATCGGCGACCATGTCGCCATCGAGTGCCATTTGGCATGTTGGCAGTGCCCTCGTTGCGAGGAGGGAAACGCTCACGTCTGTGAAAACGGGTCCATCTTTGGCGTTCACGGCCACGGGGCGTTTGCGCCTTATTTTGTTATTCCAGCCATCAACGCCCGACACGTCCCCGAGGGCCTTGACCCCGGCCACGCCTCCATTCAGGACCCACTTGGCAACGCCATTCACACGCTCACCGGCGGCCCCATCGACGGGGCCACCGTGGCCATACACGGCTTGGGCCCCATCGGTCTCTTCGCCGTTAACGCCGCTAAAGCCATGGGCGCACGCACCGTTATTGCGGTGGATTGGGACAACACCTACCGCATGAGCCTCGCCAAGGACTTGGGTGCTGATATGGTGCTGGGGAAAGACGACGATGTGGTCGCCGCCATTCTCAAGGCGACGGAAGGAAGGGGCGTGGACAACAGCTGCGAATTTTCGGGCGCCGCTTCTGCCCTCTCGAACGCCATCCACTCAACCCGAATGGGTGGCTACGTCAACGTCCTCTCCGTCTACGGGCAATCCATGCCCGAGGTTCCGATGAACGAAGTCGTGTTCCGCTACCTTCACCTCAAAGGCATCAACGGGCGCAAGATGTGGTCCACGTGGGACACGATGCACGATTTGCTCGCTCGCGGCGCCATTGACGTGGACAAGGTTCTGACCCATCGCATGAGCATCGAGGCTTTTGAGGACGCCGTGCAGTTGGCGCTGACGGGTGATTGCGGCAAGGTCGTTCTCGACTTTTGACCCTCAGGCCTTAATCCACCGGTAGCGGCGAGCACCTTCGTCCACGCCTTCCTCGCCGATGTCAACCAGCGCAAATTCGCCTCTTGGTTCGATGACGCTGCTGTCTTGGGTCCCCTTGTGGAGGTTCTCATAGGTCACATGGTCAATGGCCATACGTCCAGCGAGGCGCTCAAATAGCCGCCAAGTGGCGACCACCTCTCGCCATCGGGGGTTGACCTTTCCTTCAAACACCTTGGCTTTGGCACCGGAGCCGTACCCGCACATGCCAAAGAGGACGTTGTCGAGGTTGCTGTTGTCCTCAAGGTCGGATTCAAAGGTCGACATCAAGGCGAGGAAAATGGAACCGGTGTATTGGTTTCCAATCAGGCTGCTCGCCCGTTGACCTTTTTCGATGCGGCCAGCATGGAACTCGGCGTATTGCGGTGTCTTGGAGATTTGTCGACGGTACGCATCCTTCTCTTTTTCCCAAGCCTCAAGGGCGTCCTTGCTCGTTGATTTCGGCTGCTCGGGCATGGGCCCGATGGCGGCGATGACGTCGTCCCACATGGGTGTGTTTTCGCGGTCGTGGCGGAACACGTCGGGGAACATGCGCTTGGCCTGGTAGGCGTAGGGCAAGTGCATGATGATGCGAGACCATTGTTGGGTGAACGGTTCATCGGTTTCAGGGTTGATTCGACCACCGCGTTCTGCTTTTTGACTGAAGTCGAAGAAGGCTTGTCGCACGGCGTTTTGGTAGCAGAGGTTGGAAAATTGGCCGTCAAAGACCGGGTCGTCTCGGTGCACACTGACCTTTTCTTCACCGTGGGCAAAGATGCCGAGTTTCCGAACGGTTGATTTTGGAAGGTGGCGAATCATTCGGTCGATGATGCCTTTCTTGACCGTTTGACCGGCTTCCTGAGCCAACTGCATCACGTTGGAGATGACCGAGCGGATGGAAACCTCTCGGCGGGGCTTGAAGAAATCGTGAACCGGCGTGGTTGAGACGCCAATGCAGTCTGGAATCTCCAACAGGCGTGGATTTCGGCGAATGAGAAGAGCGCCACCTCCAGCACCTTGGGTGTATTCACCCGATGACTCCAGGGCGTATTTGGCGTTGTCAGAGAAGATGACGATGCCCAAGCGCTCATCGTTTTCATTGGAGCGGGCCACCCAATCAAGCGTGGTATGGAGGGCGTCAACCGCCCCGATGCAGGCGAAGGTCATGTCAACGACATCACATGTTCGGAAGCAATCCTCGCCAAACCGCTCGGCGTAGCGTTGGGTGAGCATGTCAACGATGTAGGTTGCTGTTGGTTTGGCGCCGTCGAGGGCGGACTCTGTTCCGAGGTACATGCGCCCGATGGTTCTCGGGTCCAACCCGTTTCTGTCGATCAATTGCATGACGGCCATGGCACCCATGGTCGCCGTGTCTTCATGGACGTCTGGAATGGCCATGGCTTCAAGTCCAAGCCCCTTACTGAGTTTGCCGTAATCGGCCCCTCGAAGGTCGGCGAAGTCCTTCATGTCCATGTAGAGACGGGGGAAATGAATGGCGATGTCGTCTATGCCGACAGGGGTCTCTAGAGCACCGGACACCCTACGGCCTCGCGCGTCGGCTATTTGAAGAACTGGTTTCATTCAGGGTACTTCGTTCAGTCTTCGTCGGGAAGTTCGGGGACGGTTGGGTCTTGCTTTGCCCACAACACATCGTCAATTCGCAGAACGGATAGGGCGGCTTCGGTCGCACCAGCAAGCACTTGGCGGGTGATTCGCAAAGGTTCAACCACGCCGTCTTCGACCATGTTCGCCGGTTGTTTCTTCTCAACGTTCAGCCCGATGAAGTGGGCGTTGGGACTCCCGTCTGTGGTTTGCTTGGCCACCGTTTGCAGCAAGGTGTCAAG
>JAYYBT010000012.1:0-8351 GCA_036162675.1 Thermoplasmatota archaeon | reverse complement strand
TGTGTCTGAAGAATTCCCGGATGTCGTTTTTGGTAAAATTGACACCGAAGAGCAACAAGCGTTGGCGGGCATGTTTGGTATTCGTTCCATTCCCACAACGATTGCCTTCAAGCAAGGCATCGGCGTTTTCATGCAACCCGGTGCGCTTCCAGAAGATGCTCTTCGTGATTTGGTCCAGCAACTCCAGAACCTCGACATGGACGAAGTTCGTGCTGAAATGGCCGCCAGAGAAGCAGAAGAAAACAAGGACGAATAATCGGAACACCCTTCCGATTGATTCAAGTCAATCCTCTGCGCCGGTTCACTCATGGACCTGAAACCGCTTGTGGTGGTGGTGCTCTTTTCAACGAGCATGCTCGCCGGTTGTTTCGGAGAAACCGAGACGGATTGGACGCCGGGGGCGTCTACATATGATGTCTATCCTGAACCCTGGGACAGGTCGGAACTGTCTTACGACGATACCGACATCTATGCACGGGTGAGCGTGAACGGCTCGTACGCGATTGATTCGGTTCGCTCCGTCTACGTGCCCGTGCCAACGATCACCGCTGCCGATGGTGGGGCAGGTTTGACCGGTGATGCCACGGTTCACCTCGGCCTTTGGCTCCCCGTTATCGAAGGGTGCGACTGGGAAAGTGAATCCCTCGACCCGTCATGCCAAGTTCCCGTCATCGCCGAGGTTGGACCGTACTACAACGACGGCGATGTCGATGCGCTGACCCCAGCCGACCGACTGGGCAAGATGCTGATTGAGAATTACGTCCCTCATGGCTACGGCGTGGCCCAAGTTTCGGTCTTTGGCACCGGCGAGTCCAACCACTGCATGGACCTCATGGGCACCGACGAGCAACGAGGTATCGACGCTGCGGTGTCGTGGCTCGGTACGCAAGCCTGGTCCAACGGCAAGGTCGGGATGATCGGCAAGTCCTACGACGGCTCAACCCCTTGGCAGGCCGCAACCTTCGGCAACCCCCACCTCGCCACTATCGTTCCCATGTCCGGCCTCATTGGCGTCCACGAATTGATGTGGCGCAACGGCAGCATGGAAGCACGAGGGATGATCATGCACAACGGCGTCTACGGTTCCTTCGGTATTGACGGCGACAGTGAAGACGCTCACACGCTGTGCGAGGGCTACCTCGAAGGCTATGTGAACGGGCCAGCAGCCTACCTTTCGGGAGGCATGGTGACCTACGCCGGCAACGATTACTGGACTGAGCGCTCCTTCCTTGACCGTGTGATTGAGAATTACAACGGCTCGGTCTACATCATTCAAGGCATGCAAGATTGGAACGTCGACCCGCACATGTCCTTCCCCACCCACCAAATTGTCGAAGCGGCCGGTATTGAAATCAAGACACTGGCCGGTCAATGGGCTCACGACTACCCCGACCGCAAATCAGGTCATAGCGCTCTGCCAAGCGGTGAAGGATTGGAGGCTTACCCCTACACGCTCCGGTGGGACTGGGCTGATGAGATGCTGTACTGGTTTGACTGGTACCTCAAGGGCGAAGGACGCGCACCAACCCTCGGTGTGGAGATGCAAGACAACCGTGGTGGATGGCGCTTTGAGAGCACCTATCCCGCACCCGACACCGAATACCTCGAAATTTCTGCAGCCGACCTCAACCCCTCCGGGGCCTCCATGGTCACCACCACCGAAACGATCACCATGACCTACGGGCCCTTTGAGGAGGATGTTTTCATCGCCGGCATGCCCACCTTCCACATCGCCGTCACCCCGCACACCACGAACGGTGCGCATGGATATTTGGAGATGAGCGACGGCAACGGCCTGCGTTTGGGACATGCCGTCATGGATTTCCGCTTCCACGAAGGTGGACGAGACGGTCAAGAAGCACTCGTCGGGTTTGAAACCGTTCTCGGAAAGATGGAGTTCATGGCGATGGACATCTTCCTCGAAGAGGGTGAATCCATCGTTATCACGATGTCCCGGACGGGGCGCGACTACGTGCCTTCACCCGCTGCTGCTGGAGGCTATTCCATCAACTGGGCAGAATCCACGTTGACCCTCCCCATCGTTAAGCGCACCTGCGATGACCTCTTCCAGGCGCCCATGCAAGACTACGGTGGCGAAGGCCAGCGGGTCTGTTGAATTCAGGTCTTGAGCGGCTCATCAAGCGGGGAAGATTGACCGCGAACACCAATGGTCCACCGTAGGGTGTCAACCACGGCTTTGGCCCGTGTGTATTTCATCAGGGCCCGCATCTTGTCCGCCTTCGGACCGGTCATTTTCCTCAGTTTGTACTTCGCTCGTTGTGTCTTCATTTCTTGAACGGCTTGTTCGAGCAACGAATCAATTTCGACCCACGTGCGGTCATAGCTTGCGGCTTCCATCGCCGCCATGTGTTCTCTTATCAGTCCCATGTTGCTCCGCCGACACCCGAAACTTACACCAATGCTCTCTGTAGATTCTCAATAGATGGATTCAGTTTCACCCTCGTTCAAACGGCTTTCCTCGCCCACCCCCAGCGTCATCCTCTTAAGCCCTTGACAAACGATGGGCCGCATGGTTTTGACCAAACTGCCCGGTGTCACCGAACGCATGGCTTCGAAGATGAAGGAACATTTTGGCTCCGAAGAAGCGGTTGTCTCCACGCTCGCATCGGGCGATGTGGGCCGATTGGCAGAGGTTGAGGGGCTGTCGGTCAAGCGGGCGCTATCGCTGGCTCGCTCCTACGCTGGCGGTGAAGGTGGCTTCCTCGCCACCAAGGAAGCACAGAAACTCCACCAACACCTCCTCGCTCACATTCAGTCCTTTGCGTCGTGCTCGGCGACCCGAGAGCGCATGGGCCTCTTGATGCCGGTGGCCGACCCCGAGCCCCGACGCCGCATGGCGGCAGCAGCCATGGAACTCGATGCTGCTTGGCTTGAGGCCCAACACGAAGCATGGAGCCATCTGGGCCGCCTCAAAGAGAAGCAGGAGCGCTATGAGCGGGTCGTGGTCTCGCCCGAACCACTGGACCATCTCAAGAAATTCTGCCGTGTCCTCCAGCCCACCGAACAAGAATCGTGGAAGGACTACACCGTGTTCAAAACGGTGTCATGGCTTGGCCCTGGCGCACCGATGGAAGCCCCCGACGGTTGGCTGGTGTTGGGCTCCTCGCCCGAGGAAGCCCTCATTCTCCCCGAGCGAACCATCGATTGGTTCACGCACAATCGCAAAACATTGGATGTCGTGTGCGGTGTTGTTGAGGCCATGAACGCCAACCAACTACCCGACAACGAGGCATTGGAGGCACTTCGAGAAGCCCTTGCGCCGCTCTCAAGCCTACCAGAAACGATGGCCATGCTCGGTGATGCATCGTCCATCGACGAGGTGGCTCGCATCAAAGACGAGTTGTGGGGCGTGGTCAAGCAACTCGAGGCCGACGTGAACCAGCAGGTTGAGAGCGCCATGAACGATGCGAAGATGGCGCTCTCCGGCGCCGAATTGCTCGAGGCGCTGGCAGATGGAACGGCGTTTCAACGAAAGTTGCGAGACGCCACGGGCCACGTCATTCAGGAGGCCATGCAGCAAGCACGAGAACAACTCGCTGCCTTCCTTGAACCGGCCCGGCTCCGTTGCCCGTTTGACATCTTTACGGATTCCTGGCCGGCTAAAATAGACCGTCAAACGATTGACGGCATCGATGCAGCGCTTGAATCCAAACTCAAAGCGGAGCAAACTGACCATCTTGTGAACCTCGCCCGCCAGCTCGGTCCGCTGAAGACCCACTGCGAAGTGGCGGTCAGCCGTCTCATCGAAGCCGACCAGTGGCTGTCCATCGCCCGCTGGGCTAGCCATGATCGGTGCGTGATGCCCGAGTTGGTCGGCCACGGCATCTGGCTTGAGGAAGGTCGTCATATCCTTCTTGGAATGGAGCCCGACCCTGTCACTTACGGTCTTGGCCAGGCCGCCATTAAGGGCGACCAGCAATCCCTGGCCCTCTTGACTGGAGCCAACTCGGGTGGTAAGACCACCCTGCTCGAATGCATGGCCTATGCTTGTATTCTCGGGCACATGGGCTTGCCCGTGCCCGCCAAGCGCGCCCGCATTGGCAAGGTGGAGGCCCTTCATATCTTGGCCAAAGCAGGTGGGACGCAGAGTGCAGGTGCGCTTGAGCAGACGCTGGTCGAATTGGCGACGGTGGTCAGCGACCCGACGCCCAAACTCATTCTCGCGGATGAATTGGAAGCCATCACCGAGCCCGGTGCTGGAGCACGAATCATTGCAGGCATGTTGTTGGCTGCTGAGGCCCAAACGGACACGACCATGCTGCTGGTGACCCACCTTGCCCCGGCCATTTTGGAAGCGACGAAGCGAGACGATCTCCGTGTGGACGGCATTGAAGCCAGCGGGCTGGGCGCCGACCTTGAGTTGCTCGTGGACCGAACGCCCAAGCGCAACCATCTCGCACGGTCAACGCCTGAACTCATTGTACGCCGACTGGTTGAGAAGAGCTCTGGCGAAGCAAAAGCCCTCTTTGGCGATATCCTCGGCATGTTTGCCGATGAAGAGTGATCAGGCTGGCAACTCCAACTCGACCGCAAAGAGCGGGTCCGGGTCGGTTGAATCATGGTAGGCCACCACCACACCACCGTCGTTGAGGATGGCCAAGGAAGCGAAGTCAAAGCGAATGTCGTTACCTGCTCCGGAGGTGGAGTCAAGGTCGCCCTGCCCGATGTAGGTGAGGGTGTCGGGTGTCATGTCCTCGGAATAGCCACGAACGTGGTAGACGGTGTCGACATCGGGTCCATCGGTGGACTGGTATCGGACGTTGAGGATGAACAAATCCAATTCGCCGTTGGCTTGGAATTCCCATTCCTCGATTTGGGAGGCGGTGTTGTCGAGGGTGTAGGTGTGGTTGGCCCATGTTTGGGTGCCGTCGGTTGACATGTAATGGGTGAAACTGGTGCCACTGTTGGCCACGCAGTGAATCGTTCCCGTGCGGTCAAGTTGGCAGTATTCGGACGGGAATTGGACTTCAAGTTCGTTCCATTCCAAATTGGTGTCCATGTAGGCGGCGTTTCCGTTGTTGTAGTAGGACGGGAAAATCAGTCCACCGCTCGGAAGAGGGAAGGCTCGCATCTCCTTGTGCGGCTTGTTGACGTCCCAGTATTCGGGCAGGGCGACATCGGTGAAGTCCAAATCGAGTTCGATGGCTGGGTCGCCTCCGTCCCTGCCGGGGAACTGGAAGGGGTAGTAGTTCAGGCCGTCAACGCTGATTTGTCCACCGGCGTTTTGCGTTTGGTGCCAGAAGTTGGAGACCACGATGCTCGCCCATTCTCCATCCCCGATGGAGGACGAGATGGGACCGATGACCTCCACCTGCCATGACCGGTCATAGAACGGTTCCGTGATGCGGTTGTAGCACCACTTCCACTCGCTTTCTGAAGCATCGTAAAGGATGGCGTAGAATTTGTCGAGTTTGAGGTCGCCACCGACATAAGGGAACCAGGACATGGAAATGATGTCGCCGTTGGTGGCTTGCACGATGCTCCCTTCGCCAAGACCCTCCTGGCCTGGGTTTGTTGGGACAAAGGTTCGGCACTGCTGGTCGGGAAGCGCTGGTGGAATGTAGGTGTCCCAAAGGTGGCCTCGGTCGGTGGAGAACACGGGGTATTCTCCTCCAATGTTCAATATCTGACCGTCGATGTCTGTTGCAAGGTAGTGTTCACAGCAATTTCCGCCATAGGAGGCGTCAAACACCGCCCAGGTGGTGTTGGTGGTCTCATTGGTGCGTAGGTCAACCGTGATGAACGCTCGCTCAACTTCGTGCGATTGCGCATCGATGCGCTCGTAAGATTCGAAGATGGAGGGTGTCACTTCGTTGGTGATGGTCTCGCTGCCATCGCCAAAACATCCCGCCAGCGTCATGGAGAGGACCATGGCCAGAGCGAGAGCAGTCCTGCGCATGATGGCCCCTCGCTTGGGCGTGATTTGAAGCCGTCGCTTTGGGGCTCTCCAAGCAGCCAGCGTCCTCAAGGCTGAGTCCATTTGGCTTGGAGTCGCTTCAACCCCGCCAACGTCCTCGTCCCCATCCAGGTGAGGTCCTCGCCGTCGATGTGATGGATGCGAGGTGGTGTGGGCGTCAACGCTGCGAGAACCTTGAACAGGGATGCTCCTTCCTCAGCCGTGAACTCGTGGGGTTCGCTGGAAAGAAAGAGGTCGGTGATGCCGTGCTCGACAATGGTGGCAGCGGTAACCTCGGGATAACCGGTTCCTTCAGGGTCAATTTTCGGGACGTCAAAGCCCGTACATGTGAGCATGTTGCCTGCATAGGTGTTGCCGTTGGCCGCCATTAACGGTTCATGCCAAATCAGCGGTAAACCGATGCCTCCACTCGCTGGACTGGTGTTCTTGAGCAGCGTTTCAATCTCGCTCGCCCATCGCTCGGCCTCCTGCGTCCGGTTGACCGCATGGCCGAGTTCACGCAGCATGGAAGGAACATCGCGTGGATGCTGTACGTGGCAAACGAAGGTTGGGAAACCCTTCTCCCTGCACCAATCGTACACGGCCTTGGGATTCTCATCTCGGTCCATCACGACCAAATCCGGTTGGGCTGCTTCAATTTTGGATAATGTTGGTGTTTTGGTTCCGCCGACCACCGGTACATCTGCTACACCTTCCGCTGGATGTATGCACCACGGTGTTCGACCAACGATGGACGTGGCGTCCAATCCGAAATCAAAGAGCGTGAGCGTGAGGCTGGGTACCAGCGAAACGATGCGCACGTTGAGGCCTCACTTGACCGTGAAATGAACCGAGGTGCCGTCCACCTCAAAGTGCTCAGCTCCTGTAGGTGGTGTTGCACCCTCGGGATGGAAGACACAGCCTGCGGCTCGGGTTTCGGTGGCCACCCAGACTTCGTCATCGGTTTGCATCTCCGGTGCGTTCTCAAGCCAAACCTCGAGGTCGATGGTCGCCTCGATGTCGAGGTTCATGTCCTTGCGCTTGGCCTGTACGCGACGGACGATGTCTCGAGCCATACCTTTGGAGAGAAGGGCCGGGGTGTCGTTCATGTCCAACACGAGACTGACATGGAGTTGCTCACCCTGAGTTTCCAATTCAACCGTCTGGGCTGCAAAGCCTTCTCGTTCCACACGCTTGACTTCGACGTCTCCGCTCTCGACCATGACGCCCAACACTTCAGCGCCGCCGTCATTGATGGCGGCCAGGAGTGCTACGGGGTCCTCCGCTGTGCGAATGGCGTTGGCCACGTTGTTGACTTCGGCTCTGGCCTTCGGGGCGAGCGCACGGAAATTCGGTGCCAACTCAATTTGCTGGAAGCGGTCGAGGTCGTTTTCCACCAGAATGGATTCCACATTCAATTCCTCAGCCAAGAGGTCGTGGAAGGCTGAAAGGTCTGGGCCCGCCACGATCCAGCCTTGAGCGCACGGCAAGCGTTGCCGTCGTCCTCCGTCGATGCGGATGCGTCGCCCGGCCTCGGCAAGTTCCCTGACAAGCGTCATGGTGTCTTCGAGACCAAGGTCTTGCGGTGGAAGAACGGCGGTGGCCATCGCGGCTTTTTCATCCCACGAATCGGCGGTGGCGCCTTCAAGGCTTCCCGGAACACCCAGTGGCCAGTTGGCGGTGTGAACCGAGACACCGGTCAAGTTTCGGTGAATGTGGTCGACCATGAACGGTGAGACAGGGGCCACCAATTTGCACACCGTCTCAAGCACCTCGTGGAGCGTGTGCTGGCAGGACAACTTGTCGTGGCTGTCGGCTTCGTCCCACAGGCGTCGGCGGCTTCGGCGAACGTACCAGTTTGAAACATCGTTGACCATGAAATCTTCGAGGTCTCGGCAGGCTTTGTGGAATTGCCAATTGGTGAAATTCTCGTGATAGGCCTTGGCCACGGTGTGAAGGCGAGACAAAATCCAACGGTCAAGCGCACTTCGCTGGTCAACCGGAACATCTTGTGCCTCCGGGTCAAAGCCGTCCAAGGCTGCATAATCGGAGTGGAACTTGTACACGTTCCAGGTCGTCAAGAACATCTTAGCATAGGTTTCTCGTACACCGTTGGGGTCGAACTTCATTGGGTTCCAAGGCGCCCCTGCGGTGACCATGTACCAGCGGGTGGCGTCGGCCCCCTCGCGGTTGAAATGGTCCCAAGGGTCGACGATGTTGCCTCTGGATTTCGACATCTTCTTGCCTTCAGCGTCCAAAATCAAGCCCAGCGAAAGGCACCGCTTGTAGGCCATGTTGTCAAACACGGTGGCTGAAACGGCCAGCAGCGTGTAGAACCAACCTCGTGTTTGGTCTACACCCTCGCAGATGTAGTCGACGGGGAAGGAGGCGTTGAAGGTGGATTCGTTGTCAAAGGGGTGGTGCCATTGTGCGA
>JAYYBT010000011.1:0-20023 GCA_036162675.1 Thermoplasmatota archaeon | reverse complement strand
TATAAGAAGGCCATGCAGGTCGGACAGAAAGCCCAAGTTGCTACATTGGGCCTGTAGCTCAGTCAGGTAGAGCGTCGGACTTTTAATCCGATGGTCGCGGGTTCGAACCCCGTCGGGCCCGCCTGAATGCGCTACCGGTCTAATGTGGGTGGGCGATCCGGGGTGTAAAAATGGTCGTAAAGAGTGCAACGAAAAAGCGGTTGATGGAACTGGGCGTCTCTGAAGAATACGCCCACAAACTGGCCACCGACCGAAACATGACCGACATCAAGAACATGTCTCACGACGATGTCGCCTCAACCCTTGGCATCTCCAAAGACGCCGAGGAATTCATCAACACCATGCAGATTATCGCCGAACAAGGCTCCCGCCGACGTGCAGCAAAGAAGAGCACGAAAATCACCATCCGTGCCAAAGCCGTCGACGACATGGACCGTCCGGAAATCACCTCCCGCTTCAACGCCCTCAACCACGAATTGGTCCCCCACCAAGAACTGGTCGGCGAGGCCAACATTTCTCCAGAAGAACAACTGGCCGTTGAGATGGAGGCGTTGGCTCCGTGGCGAATGGTCCAACCCGACCCCGAGACCGGCGAAGACCGCCTCGCGAAGGAACTCCTCCCAAAGATTCTCATCACGGACCCCGTTGTCCAAGTCATCAAAGAACTCGCAGAAGCCGCTGATTCCGCAGCCCACATGGCCGACCCCGACCACACCCCGTTGGCGGCCGGATGGATTGCTGACCGCGTGCTCAAGGTGGTTCGGCAATCCCCATCTGCCGGACAGACGGTGGCTTACCGGCTCATCGTGGAGGGGAACTGAGGAGGAGATATCATG
This sequence comes from Thermoplasmatota archaeon, assembly GCA_036162675.1. GTDB lineage: Archaea > Thermoplasmatota > Poseidoniia > Poseidoniales > Poseidoniaceae > Poseidonia. The sequence goes on along the minus strand of JAYYBT010000011.1, from coordinate 19,187 downwards.
CAGGAAATCATTCAAGCATTTTTCAAAGAACGCAGCCTTGTCAACCACCAGTTGGCATCTTACAACGACTGTATTCCCGCTTCAGAGAACACCATCTCTCGTATGGAGCGCATCATTCGCAACATTCGCGTCGGAACCGATGAGGACTTCAACGACGACGAAGGTGGCTACATCAAACTCGACGTCCACGATCAAGACATCGTCATCCGTCTCAAGAACGTCAAACTCGGACAGCCCACGGTCAAAGAGGCCAACGGTGCACTCAACCCGTCGACGCCCATGGAATGTCGGCTGCGAAAGTTGACCTACATGTCTCCAGTCACCATTGATTTCACCATCAAGCGCAACGGTGTTCCATCCCCAACCGAATCCGGCGTGGCCGTCGGAAACATGCCCATCATGGTCCGCTCGGAACGCTGCAACCTTCACGCCAAGCACATCGCTGGCGACCGTGTTCTTTCACCCACCACCTCCGCCGAGGACAAAGCCACCTGGCATGAGCTCCTCCGCAAGAAGGGCGAAGACCCCCTCGACCCCGGTGGCTACTTCATCATCAACGGCACTGAGCGTGTTCTCATCTCCATGGAAGACCTCGCCCCGAACCGAGTGACCGTCGAAATCAACAAGCGCTATGCGAAGCAAACTGAAGTGGCCAAGATTTTCTCCCAAAAAGACGGTATGCGCAAACCGCTGACCGTCGAGAAGCGCCGAGACGGGATGCTGATGGTCAAGATCAGCACCGCCGGCACCACCGCCATCCCCGTGGTTCTGCTCATGCGTGCCCTCGGTGTTGAAAACGACCAGAACATCTTCCAAGCCATTGCAGGAAACACGGACTCGTTCAAGTACATCGTGGCCAACATCAACGAAGTGAACGACAACGAGGAGTACAAGGTCGTCACCACCGAAGAAAGCCACCAGTGGCTGGAAAAGAAATTCGCTGCAGGCCAGCAAAAAGAATACCGCGAGGCTCGTGTGAGCCAACTCCTCGACCGCGAACTTCTCCCTCACTTGGGTGACCAAGTTGAGGACCGTGAGAAGAAAGCCATCTACCTTGGACGCATCGTTCGCCAGGTTCTCGAGATGGCCATCGAAGGCCGAGACCCCAACGACAAGGACCACTACGCTAACAAGCGAGTCCGCTTGGCTGGCGACTTGATTGAAGACCTCTTCCGTGTCTCAGCCGGTCAACTCGCCCGGGACCTCAAGTACCAACTCGAGCGCCACCACAACCGCAAGCGTGAGTTGAAGATCACCTCCTGCTTGCGACCCGATGTATTGACGAGCAAGATCATGCACGCTTTGGCGACCGGAAACTGGGTCGGCGGACGGTCCGGTGTCAGTCAACTGCTCGACCGAACAACCTACCTCGCTGCTCTTTCCCACATGCGCCGTGTCACCTCACCTTTGGTGCGCAGCCAGCCCCACTTTGAAGCGCGGGATTTGCACCCAACACAATGGGGTCGACTATGTCCCAACGAAACACCTGAAGGGCAGAACTGTGGCCTCGTGAAGAACGCCGCTCAAATGATCGACATCTCCGAAGACATTGACGAGATTGAGATCCGTGAGCGTCTTGACGAACTCGATGTCTACCAGCCAGACGACTGGACCGACGGTGACCGCGTTCACGTCAACGGCGACATTTACGGTATCCACAAGCGAGGAAAGAAACTCGTGGACCACTTCAAGTCTTCTCGACGCCGAGGCGTGATTCCTTCCGAGGTCTCCATCCGCCACGATGTTGAAAACAAAGACATCTTCATCAACACCGACAAGGGCCGCATCCTACGACCTTTGCTCATCCTTTACGACGGTGCTCCACGTTTGACCCAAGATCACCTGACGAAACTTGCGAGTGGTGAAATCAACTTCCGCTCGCTCATCATTGAGGGCGTTGTTGAATGGGTTGACGCCGAGGAAGAAGAAGACCTCTACATCGCACCTCGTCCGTTCGTCCTCCCAGAAACCATCCCCGAAGGCGACAGCGCAGGTTTGGCCGGTCGTGTCGTCAAGTACGAGGATGTCCAGTGGATGAACCTGGGCGAGCCACGCACCGAAGTCGCTCATCTCAAGGCCAACGTCTCCATGCCCAACGGCGAAATCGCCACCACGGAATTTGATGTGCCGCTGCTCTACACCGCTGAACACACCCACTGCGAAATCGACCCGCAGCTTGTCCTCGGTGTTTGTGCCTCCCTCATCCCATACCCCGAGCACAACTCCACACCTCGTGTTACGGGCGGTACGGCGATGGTCAAGCAATCCTTGGGCCTCCCAAGCGCCAACTACCGCATGCGCCCGGACACCCGAGCCCACATCTTGCACTACCCTCAGCGCTCCATCACCCGCACCCGAGCGATGGAAACCACCCACTTCGACGACCGCCCCGGAGGCCAGAACTTCATTGTGGCCATCATGTCCTTGCACGGCTACAACATGCAAGATGCAGTCATCATGAACAAAGGATCCATTGACCGCGCCCTTGGCCGCTCAACCTTCAACCGCACCTACAACGCAGAACGCCGCCGTTTCCCTGGCGGCCAAGTTGAGGAAATTGAGAAGCCCGGCACCTCTAAGCAGGAAATCAAGGGACTCAAGGCTCCAGAATCCTACGTTCACCTTGAAGCCGACGGCCTGCCCGTCCCAGAGACGGCACTGGAAGGTGGAAATGTCTTGGTCGGAAAGACCAGTCCGCCACGATTCCTCGAGGAATCGTCCGGTGCCTCCTTCTTGATGGCTCAGGAACGACGAGAATCTTCGATGCTCGTGCGACACGGCGAGAAAGGTTGGGTTGACAACGTCTACGTGACCGAGTCGCTCGATTCCGGTCGCTTGGTCCGTGTGATGGTTCGAAGCCACAAAGTCCCCGAAGTTGGCGACAAGTTCGCTTCTCGCCACGGCCAAAAGGGTGTCATTGGACGCTTGGTTGAACCAGAGGACATGCCGTTCACCCCAGACGGTGTCGTGCCCGACCTCATCATCAACCCCCACGCCATTCCATCCCGAATGACGGTTGCCCACGTTTTGGAAATGATCGGTGGCAAGGTCGGTGCAATGGAAGGTCGACGTATTGACGGTACCGCTTTCCGTGGTGAAAAGGAATCCAGCCTCCGTGATGGTCTGGTCCGAAACGGACTTGCTCACACCGGACGTGAGATGATGATCAACGGTGAAACTGGCGAATCCTACCCCGCTGACATCTTCATTGGTTGCATCTTCTACCAGCGACTGCACCACTTGGTCAGTTCAAAGATTCACGCCCGTTCCCGTGGCCGTGTCCAAATCTTGACCCGCCAACCAACCGAAGGTCGTGCCCGACAAGGTGGTCTTCGATTTGGTGAAATGGAACGTGATTGTCTGATTGCCCACGGTGCCTCGATGGTCATCAAGGACCGACTGCTGGACGAATCGGACGGTATTGACATGTATGTCTGTGCCCAATCCGGTCACATCGCTTGGTACGATCCAAAGCGTGGCACCTACGTCAGCCCCATCCACGGCGATGGCGCTGAAGTCTACAAGGTGCAGACTTCTTATGCATTCAAGCTGCTACTGGACGAGATGAAGAGTTTAGGTGTGGCCATGCGTCTTGAACTGGAGGACCGAAGATGAGTCGAAAGAGCACGATGATCCCCAAGCGAATCGCACAGATTCGATTTGGATTGATGGACCCGAATGAAATCCGAAAGATGTCCGCTGTTGAAGTGAAGACCGCAGACACCTACAAGGACGACGGACACGCCTACAAGCAAGGTCTGATGGACCCGCACATGGGTGTGATTGAACCTGGTTTGCTCTGCCCCACTGACAACTGCCAGTACCAAGACTCACCCGGTCACTTTGGACACATCCAACTTGAACTGCCCGTCATCCACATCGGTTTCGTGAACTTGATCAAGACCGCCCTCAAGGCGACCTGCAACGATTGCAGCAACATCTTGCTTCACAGCGAACCCGGTACCTCGCCCGGCTCCAACCCCGAGCAGAGCGAACAGGACTACTACCGTAACCGAATCCGAGACGTCATCACCAAGCACGGTGTTGGTTCCACGGAATTTTCCAAGATCATCAAGGAAGTGGAGAAGGTCACCTCAGGTACCAAGCGCAAAGTGTGCATGCACTGCGGTTCGTCACAAGGAAAAATCATCCTCGACAAGCCGACGACCTTCAAGGAAAAGCACGACAACACCGAGCGAAAACTCAACCCTCGAGATGTACGCGAGTGGCTCAGCAGCATCCCGCCCGAGCACCTCATCTTCATCGGCATGGACAAGCAGAACCGCCCCGAGTGGGTTGTTCTCAAGGTGCTTCCTGTGCCCCCCATCACCGTTCGACCGTCCATTACATTGGACAGCGGTGACCGCTCGGAAGACGACTTGACCCACAAGCTCGTGGACGTGTTGCGAATCAACCAACGTCTGCGTGAAAACCGTGACTCCGGTGCACCCCAACTCATCGTTGAGGACCTTTGGGAACTCTTGCAGTACCACATCACCACCTACTTTGACAACCAAACCTCCGGTATTCCACCCGCTCGCCACCGCTCTGGGCGAACCCTCAAGACGCTCACGCAGCGCTTGAAGGGGAAGGAAGGTCGTTTCCGAAGCAACCTGTCCGGTAAGCGTGTCAACTTCTGTGCACGTTCCGTGATTTCACCAGACCCCTACCTCAGTGTGAACGAAGTGGGTGTCCCCACCAAGATCGCCAAGGAATTGACGGTGCCCATTCGTGTCACCACTCGAAACCGCGAGCAGATGCGTCAAATGATTTTGCGAGGCCCAGATGTCCACCCCGGTGTCAACTACATCGTGCGTGGCGATGGACGACGTGTGAAGATCAATCAGCGAAGCCGCCTCATCAACGCCGGTTTCCGCTGTCACAACCCCGAGTGCAACGAAGAGACCACACAACGCCACGACTTGCACGCCTGCTTGCCTGCGCCAAACTTCCTCCCTGGTTTGGTCATTCAGAAGCAAATTTCGCTCAGCGGCATGGACCAAGCAGAAGAGGTCAGCTATGTCGTGAACGACACGGCGACGTTGAACAACCTCCAAGGTATTGATGAAAACGGCAAGAAGTTGCCAGAAGATGACCCACGGGCCATCCTCCACTACCGATGGATGCACGAGTTGGCTCAGGCAGACAACCCCAACCCCGAACCCTTCCCCGAACACCTCGAAGTGTCCTGCCCGCACTGTGGCAGTCCCTTTGACGAATGGGGCGAGGAGCGAACCGGTGTTGAGGACCGCTTGTCAACCCTTGACCGATACGGCAACCCCAAGCCCGGTTTGCAAGTTGAGCGCCACCTCATCGATGGCGATGTCGCCATCTTCAACCGTCAGCCTTCGCTTCACCGCATGTCCATGATGGTGCACGAGGTCCGAGTGATGGAAGGCCACACCTTCCGCTTCAACTTGGCCGTTTGTACGCCGTACAACGCCGACTTTGACGGCGACGAAATGAACCTGCACGTGATTCAATCCGAGGAAGCACGAGCTGAAGCCAAGATTTTGATGCGTGTCCAAGAACACATCCTGACCCCCCGCTACGGTGGTGCGGTCATCGGTGGTATCCACGACCACATCTCCGGTGCTTATCTCCTGTCTCGACCCGGGACCATGATTCGTCAAGCACACGGTCTCGAGATGCTTGGAAACATCGGCTACACAGGCGATCTTCCCGAACTCGTGAAGGACGAGAACGGTGAACCAGCCTACCGTGGACAAGACATCGTTTCGCTCATCATCCCCGACAACATCCACCTGCGCTTCCGAAGCCGGTCCAATGACATGGTCATGGTCAAGGACGGACAGGTTGACGGTACGCTCGACAAGCGTGCCATCGGTGCTGAAGACGGACGTCTTCTTGACGCCATCGTTCAAACCAACGGGTCGGAGCAAGGCGCTCGGTTCTTGGACGAATTCACCCGATTGTCCATCGCCGCCTGTACCTCGCTTGGTTTCACCACCGGTATTGACGACGAAGACCTCTCGGAAGAAGCCGTGGCGGCCATTAACACTGCGAACGCCAACGCTCAGGACGAAGTGAACGTCGCCCTCGACCTGTTCGGAAAGGACGGTAAGAAGTACGGCTCTCGGCCCGGTCGAACACCTCGCGAGACCCTAGAGGAAGACATCATGCAGATGCTCGACAAGGGGAAGCAAGAGGCTGGTGATATCGCAAAGGATGAACTCAACAAGTCAGGTTCCACCAACGCTGCGGTCAACATGGCCATTTCCGGCGCCCGTGGTTCCATGGACAACTTGACGATGATGGCAGCGTCCATTGGACAAGCCAAGGTTCGTGGTAAGCGTCTTGAGCGTGGCTACGACGATCGTGTTCTGCCTCACTTCAAGCGAGGCGGTCGAGGTGCACTTGACCGAGGTTTCATCGCTTCATCGTTCAAGCGCGGTCTTGAGCCAACGGAGTTCTTTATGCTCTCCGTCTCCGGTCGTGAGTCCCTGGTCGACACCGCTGTGCGTACGGCCAAGTCTGGATACATGCAGCGACGTCTCATCAACGCCATGGACGACCTGAAGGTCTTCGACGACGATATGCTCTCGGTGCGAAACACCGCCAACCGAATCATCCAGTTCAGCTACGGAGAAGACGGCATTGACCCGTCCCGTGGTGTCCACGGTTCACCGTTCAACATCGACGTTATCGTCGACGCTGCGCTTGGAACCGAGGGTGGCCTTGAAGTTGACCGAGAGTCCTACGAATTCGAGGGCGACGAGGAAGACATGGGCGCCTGGGAAGAAGCCGCTGAACACGACGGAGGTGAGGACTGATGGTCGTCAAGAGTGCAACCAAGAAGAAGCTCATGGATTTGGGCATTGAAGAGAACTTTGCTCATGCATTGGCCGACGACCGAAAGTGGGACGATGTCAAGGTGATGAGCCAAGCGGACATTGCCAAGATTTGCGAAACCGACTCCGAAACTGCAGGCAACATCCACGGCACCATCATCGCAGCCACCCAAAAGGGGCGTGATGGCGACGGTGAAAACACCGGGCCGGTCACCAAGGTCCGCCTTGCTGGACGAGGTGCAAAGCGCCGAACCCGCGCCAAGACCGTCGTCGATATGGAGCCTTACGATTACGACCGTAAGATGCAGTCCATGGAGAACGAGTTGGCTGAAGATCCCGTCTACAAGAAGTTGGAAGAGGCCGTGGCCGAAGCCGGCTCTGGCCGATTCACCAACCGAATTCTCGCTGACTTGACCGTCGCTTGCCACAACCGTGGCAAGAAAAAGTTGACCAAGCCTCAGGCCAAGAAGGTCATCGACGAAGCCATTGTTGCGCTTGAACGAGCCAGCATTGATCCCTATGAAGCAGCGGGCATCATTACCGCACAGTCCATTGGGGAACCAGGCACACAGATGACGATGCGTACGTTCCACTATGCTGGTGTTGCAACCGTCAACGTCACCCAAGGTCTTCCTCGTATCATTGAGATCGTGGACGCCCGCAAGGTGCCACAAACGCCGACGATGACCATCCGTTTGAAGGATGACCAGAAGCAAGATGCCAAGGCTGCGCAGAAACTCGCAGCAGCCATTGAAGTCACCACCACCGTCAACATCGCTACGCTGGACACCGACGTGGCTCAACGCCGACTGGTGTTGAACCTCAACAAAGGCAACCTCAAGCAAAAGAACATGACCGCTGCTGAGGTGAAGGACAAACTTGAGCGCGCCACCCGACTCTACGTGCAAGCTGACAAGGAAAAGAACCCTTCAACGCTCACCATGATTCCAGGCGTTCATTCTGAAGAGGACTTGGCTGACCTTGCCGAAAACCCACCCTCGTACACGATGCTCCTCCAACTGGAAGAGAAGATTCGTGACATGCGACTCAAGGGCATCCCTGGCATTGAGCGAGCGAACCCACAACTTGACGACAAGACGGGCGAATACTACCTCTCAACCATCGGTAGCAACCTCCCTCGTGTCAGCGAGTTGGAGAACATCGACCGCTCCCGAACCTACACCAACAACATCATCGAAATTTACGACTACCTTGGCATCGAGGCTGCTCGACAAGCCATCGTCAACGAATTGCAAATGACCCTTGATGGCGCTCGTCTTGAAGTGGACGTTCGCCACCTGTTGATGGTCGCTGACGTGATGACATCTGAAGGTGAAGTCCGAGCCATTGGACGACACGGTGTTTCCGGAACCAAGCACAGCATCCTCGCTCGTGCTGCCTTCGAAGTCACCGTCAACCACCTGCTCAAGGCCGGTATCATCGGCGAGAAAGACTACCTCACCGGTGTGGCAGAGAACATCATCGTCGGTCAACCCATCTCGTTGGGAACCGGCAGCGTGGCCCTGTACTACATCCCGGAAGAGTGAGATTCCAACCATGAGAAACACATGTGGAGAATGGAGGAAGAAAAATGGATCTAAGCCGACAATTGAAGAACGCAATCGCAACAGGAAACCTGTTGTTTGGACAACGACAAGCCAAGGACGCCTGTGCCAACGGGAACGCCAAGATGGTCATCGTGGCAGCCAACTGCCCCGAGGATTACACGACGGACCTGCGTGCAGCCCACCCTGAAGTGAGCATGCACCGTGCACGCATGGTAAACCGAGAATTGGGCATCGCCTGTGGTAAGCCCTTCTCGGTCTCGACCATCACCGTCCTCGATGCTGGCGACAGCGATTTGATGGCGCTTGAAAGCAACGTTGAGTGATTCAAAAACAGCGGGACAAAGGCTTGATGGCCTTTGATGCGTACGCCGAGTCATGCGAGTGAATCATGTTGCGTCAGCGACCACGCTCACGGCCCTGCTTTTGACCAGTTTGCTCTTGGGTTTGGTCCTTGAACAGCCGCAACAGACCCCGATTTTGGAAAATCAGAACACCGTTGAAAAAACATCGGCTCGTTCAACGTCGGCCGAGGTGTTCCTCTCTGGAGGGGGCAGCAACAGCCACGACGAGCTATCCGGGGCGATTGCCTCAACGGATAATGGATGGGTCATTGCGGGCGATGTCAACTCCTCGGCCGCAGCCCTGACGTTTGGGGCACATACCTACATTCCAACCTCGCCATACAGCAACGGGAACGACGTCTTCGTTGCATCGATGGATTCAACCGGTGCATGGAATTACGTGACCGGCGCCGACCATTCACAAGGCGGTGTCTCCTTCATGAGCGACATCACCTCTCATGCAGGAAGCGCCATCGTCACCGGATACATGTACGGCCCCGTTGATTTTGGACAAACATCCCTCTCCTCAGCTGTTCAATTCGATGCCTTCATCGCCCAAACGGATGCGACTGGAAACTGGATGTGGGCCACAGGATTCCAGACCCTTCCCAACTCATCAAGCGATTCCAGCATTCCAAAAGCCATCGCAGTGGACCAAACAGGTGACGTCATCGTCGCCGGTTATTTCTCAGGGGAAACGGACTTCGGCGGGACCACCTTCAACGTCTCGGATCCTGAAGTGTTCATCGCCAAACTCGACGGTGTGAACGGCGCCCTCAAGTGGGCCATCAAAGGAGGAGGTCCAGGCAGCCAGGACGTCACCGATGTCGTTGTTGACCCAAACGGCAACATTCACGTCTCGGGCGTTACTCAAAACAACATTCTCTTTGGAACGCAAAATTACGCAACGGTCGGTACAACAGATTCCTTCGTTGTCAAACTGTCCAGTTCCGGCGCCGTCCTCGGCCTCACGGGCTACGGCATCGCAAACCAAGCGGTTTCGCTGACCAAGATGGCGGTTGACGGCTATGGTGACCTCTACGTCGGCGGTTCATTCGAGGGAACGATGTCCAAGAATGGTTGGTCCATCACCGCCAACAAGGGTGGAGCGGACTTGTTCTTCATCAAAGAGGGAACAACGTCGAACAACCAGTGGGCCAACATTGGTGGAACCAATGCTGCCGATAGCCTCCGTGGCATGGAAGTGACCTCCAGAGGCGAGGTGATTTTTACATCCTTTTTGACGAGCACCACCTTCACGGGCGGCACCAAAGGAGCCACCCCCACCAGCAGCAGTTGGGCCCAATTTGATGGAGATGCATTGATGGGAGGGTTGACCAACACCGGTGGCTGGTCGTGGCTTGACCTCACATCAAGCAATGCCATCGAGGTTGGCTGGGACCTTGCGGTCAATTCCAGCGACATCGCTGCCATTGTGGGGTCATTTTTCGGCCCATCCGGTAGCGACACCATCACCAAAGGAACCGACAGCGTGACCACCACCGGAGGATTCGATAACTTCGTTTGGGCCTTGGACCCGTCCTTCAAGGCAGACAGCGACAACGACGGAGTCCCGGACGTGACCGACAACTGTCCAAACGACGTCAACCCGCTCCAAGAAAACACGGACGGCGACGCGAAAGGCGATGCATGCGACTCGGACGATGATAACGACGGCATCACCGATAACGCACCCGACAACTGTCCACGCGGAGGGGCTGCAAACTGGGGTTCAACGCAGAATTTCGATGACCCAGCGAATTCCACCGACTGGGACCGAGACGGTTGCAAGGACGATGTTGAGGACGACGACATCGACAACGACGGCGTGAACAACGATGTCGACCTCTGTCCTCGTTCCTCATACACTCCACCTCGTCCATCATGGGTCTCCGATGAAACCACGGACGTTGACGGTGATGGTTGCCGAGATTTCGACGAGGACAACGATGATGATGGCGATGGATTCACCGACGGGAACGACGATTGCCCAACGGTCATCGGAACCTCAACGCTTGGGGAGGAAGGTTGTGTTGACAGCGATGGTGATGGATGGTCAGACACCTTTGACGACTGCCCTAACGAATTTGGAAACTCAACCTTAGGCGGTAAAAACGCCTGCCCTGACATGGACGGGGACGGCTGGGCCGACGTTGACGATTCCTTTCCCATGGACCCAACCCAGTGGTCTGACACCGACGGTGATGGCTACGGCGACAACGCAGAAGGAACCACCCCTGACGATTGCACAACAGTAGCGGGCACATCAACCCTTGACCGAGTGGGCTGTTTGGACACCGATGGGGATGGCTATTCCGACCCAGACAGCATGTGGGACGCTGAATCCGGTGCGGACGCCTTTGTTGACGATGCCACTCAGTGGTCTGATTTTGATGGCGACGGCTACGGCGACAACTACGCCAACGATTCGTGGGAGGACCGAAACCCATCATGGCCCGGCGAATACCGCACCGATGTCACCCTCCAGGACGCTTGCCCAACCCAAGAGGGTACTTCTTGGCAAAACGGGATGATTGGCTGTCCCGACCAAGACGGCGATGGCTGGTACAATTTGCAGGACGCCTTCCCCAACGATGCGACCCAGTGGTCCGATATGGACGGCGACGGGTATGGCGACAACGCCTCAGGAAACGACGCCGACCAATGCCCCGAGATTGCCGGCACCTCAACGCTTGACCGATTGGGTTGTGTTGACAGCGATGACGACGGGTATTCCGATCCAGACATCACCTGGACGCCTGCCCAGGGTGCTGATGCTTTCATGGCCGACCCAACACAATGGTCAGACCAAGACAGCGATTTCTTCGGCGACAACCCAGCGGGTGAGAGGCCCGATGCGTGTCCAACCGTTCGTGGAACCTCCTTCATTGACCGATTTGGCTGTGAAGACGGCGACGGCGATGGTATTTCTGACGCCACGAACGATTGGACCCTCGAACAAGGTGCCGATGCATGCCCGTTCGCATTTGGAAACTCAAGCGCCGATCGCATCGGTTGCGTGGACACCGACGGCGACAACTACTCTGACCCGACCCCCGACTGGCGAGCTGCTGACGGAGCCGACGCATACCCTGAAGACCCAACCCGATGGATTCTCGAGCCTGAAGAAGAAGGGGCGCTCTTTGCATCCTCCAATGTGCTCATCGGTGGCGGTGTTGGCCTTGTGGTCGTGCTGGCTTTGATTGGCCTCATCATGCGAGGGCGACGGCCCAAAGCCGATGATTCAACCTGGCAGGTTCCACCAAATGTAGGGATGCCTGACTTCAACGCTCAGCCGGCTGCTGCTGTCCAACCTGGATACGCAGCGCCCGTCGCCATGCCTGACTTCGGCGCTCAGCCTGCGGCTGCCGTTGCGCAGCCAGCTTATGCTGCACCCGTCGCCCCTGTGGCTCAACCTGACCCTGCACGAGAATACTACAACAGCCTCATCGCTCAAGGCTACCCACACGAAGATGCAGTGCGATACACACAGCAATACTTTGCCCAATTTCGTGGATGATTCAGGAAGGGCCTCCCATGAGTGAGCCGTCAAATGGGATGTTGAACCATCCTATGGTTCGAGCCCTGTTGGTGTTCTCGGCCTTCCGAGCCGTCTATGGCATGGGCATCCTCGTGGTCACCTACACGTTGGCTACAAGTGAAAACTCACCTTGGTGGCTTTCGCTCGTCTTCCTCGGCATGTCAATGGTGTTTTCCCGGTGGCTCTTCCGCAGGCTCAAGCAGCGATGGCCAAGCCTGTTTGACAGCCGAGCCAAGGGTTCAACAAACGAAGCAGAACTTCAAACAACGCCTTGAGCGATCATGGCTTCGGCAACCTTGAGGAACCCTGCCACGTTTGCTCCAAAGACGTAGTCGCCTTCACGGCCGTATTTCTTGGCCGTTTCAAAGGCGTTCTTGTGAATGTTCACCATGATGCCCTCGAGACGCTCGTCGACCTCTTCACGGGTCCAAGAGAGTCGGAGCGAGTTCTGGGACATCTCGAGTCCAGAGGTTGCAACGCCACCGGCGTTGCTGGCCTTTCCTGGAGCGAAGAGCACACCTGCCTTCTGGAAGACTTCCACGGCTTCGGGAGTACAGGGCATGTTGGCGCCCTCGCCGACAGCGATGACGTTGTTGGCCACCAGCATGGCAGCCTCTTCACCGTTGAGTTCGTTTTGGGTTGCACATGGCAAGGCGACATCGACATCAACGCCCCATAGGCCGTTGAGAGATGGTTCGGGCTCGCTTGCCGTGAAGGTAGCAGAGGGGTATTGCTTGGCGTATTCGGAGATGCGACCTCGACGGTTGTTCTTGAGGTCCATCACCCACGCGAGCTTCTCACGGTCAATACCGTCTGGGTCGTGGATGAATCCAGAGGAGTCCGAGAAGGTGACCGGCTTGCCTCCGAGGTCAAGCACCTTCTCACAAGCGAATTGGGCCACGTTTCCGGAGCCGGAAATTGAGACGGTTGCGCCTTCGAAGGACTTGCCCTTGGTGGCGAGCATTTCACGTGCGAAGTAGACCAAGCCGTAGCCTGTTGCCTCGGGACGGATGAGCGAGCCACCGTAGGCAAGGCCCTTACCGGTCAAGACACCGGCTTGGAATTCGTTCTGCAGTCGCTTGTACATGCCGAACATGTAGCCGATTTCACGACCACCCACACCGATATCACCAGCGGGGACGTCGCAGTCGTGGCCAATGTGGCGCCAGAGTTCCATCATGAACGACTGACAGAAGCGCATGACTTCAGCGTCGGATTTTCCTTTGGGGTCAAAATCTGAACCGCCCTTACCGCCACCCATGGGCAGACCGGTCAGGGAATTCTTGAAGATCTGCTCAAAAGCAAGGAACTTCAGAATGGAAGCGTTCACGCTGGGGTGGAATCGCAGGCCGCCCTTGTATGGACCAATGGCGCCGTTGAATTGAATGCGGAAGCCACGGTTGACTTGGGTTTCACCAGCATCGTCGACCCAAGGCACACGGAAATGGATGAGACGCTCTGGTTCAACCACGCGCTCAACGACGGAAATGTATTCAGGATTGGCCTCGAGAACGGGCTCAAGGGATTCAAGAACTTCCTTCACGGCTTGGTGGAATTCGGGTTGGTCGGGGTCTCGGGCTACAACTTTTGCATAGATTGCGTCACTGGGGCTCATTGGCATACCTTCTCACACCTGTAGGTGTGTTGCCCCCCCCTAACAAAGTCCCTTTCTAATGGTTGTCCCTCATTCATCTCCGCAATGACGAATTGGAGACGGTGAAAACGCACTCAAAACGAGCAAACAGTCAGGTATCGCTCAAGCCGCTCAATGCGACGTTGCCCGTTTTCGTCAACCTCACTCATGGCCCGAATGGATTCCTCAATCAGCGCATGTTGGTCTTCTTGAAGACCGATGATTCGGCGGAGATGGTCCAACATCGCCCATTCATCTTCACTGATCACATCGTCGTCAAGAGCGGCGATCAGCGCCGATTGGTAGGTGGTGGCATCCCCCATCTGATGACCTTCGTATTCACTCTCCTCATCAAAGGGCCAAGCAGCTTCACCCGCAACGACGGCTCGACACTCGGCGGTGTCGGCTGGCGCCACCCCGAGAGCTTGTGCGAGAATGTGGAGGATTTGGGCCTCGTCATCGGTGACAATGGCGTCGTCAAAGGCGACTCGAAGCGTTTCCAGGTAGAGATAGAGCCCTCGGGTGGGTTGCAGTGCCATGAATTTCCGTGGAGCGGCTCGTCCTTCAAACTTCGCTCTGCAAAGGAAAGAAGCCCAGCAGCCCCTTGTATTACACACAATGACGAAATGTCATCATCTAGAATACATTTATATGCTGGCCGACCTCCTCTCATCTCACGAGGCAACCACGATGACCCAGCCAACCAGCGCCGTTTCCCTCCGAATCACGGAGGATGATCTCGCTTTGCTGGACGCACGTATTGGCATGGACGGCGCTCGAAGTCGCTCCGATGTCGTGCGTCTTGCCATCCAAGAATTCCTTCACAATCAACCCCTTTTGCAGGGCATGAAGTCCGTTCGAATCCCACTTGGTCGAAACGACCAGGTCCAACTTGGGAAATTGTACGAACTTCAGGGAACAACCCCCGAGATTGCCGCCCAAGAGGGACTCAAATTGTACATTGAACAAGCCATTGACAAGATTGTCAACGGCATCAAACTCGATGATGCACTGGAGGCGTCCAGAGCAGCAACGATGCGACGCAGCGAATACCAAGAATGATGGTGAGAGACTGGAGGGGATGGGATGAATTGGCAAAACTCAGGATACAACCTTGGTGATGCCACCCTTACGGCTCCGCAGGACCGGCCTGTCCTGCAGAGCTTTGTCTCGCTGTATCAGCGTGCCCGTCGTGCGCGCCTTGGCCTTGGTTCCCACAACCAAACACCCCCACACACCTCCCTGGACGACGGCCAGGGAGGCTCAGATTCCACTCCCGTCAGTTGACGTGGTGGTTCCCCCCGTGCCCAGCCCCCCACACTTCTGGGCACATTGATTTCCTACGGTCAAACCTGTGACCTCCATGCCAATCCTTTAGGAGGGTCGCCGCAGGATGTGGGATATGAACGAGCATGAAGAACAGGTGGATTCCTCCATCTATCCCTTTCTTGCTCACGCCAAACCAAGACCGGGTCAACTGGAGATGATTCAAGACGGCATCAAAGCCCTCGAAAAAGGAGGCTTCCATCTCGCAGCGGCCCCAACAGGTATTGGAAAAACCGCAGCCTCCTTGGCCGCCGCTCTCGAAGTCGCCAGTCAATCGCCTCAGAAGAAAACGGTCTTTTTCCTGACATCTCGGCAAACACAGCACCGAATTGTCGTGGATACGGTGCGTCGCATCAACGACCGAAGGAAGGGCATGATGCCGGTACGACTGGTGGACATGGTGGGTCAAGCCGGCATGTGCGTCCAACCCTTCGCCAAAGAATCGCCACTGGTCTTCTCCCTCCTGTGCAGCCAGGCAAGGAAAACAAGGTCGTGCAAACCGTGGATCACCTCAGCGCCGGGCCTCAAAGAACGTATTCTTGCCAGCCCACTTCACGTGGACGAACTTGTTGACATCGCACGGACTCACACCGTGCAGGGTGAACCAGCCCAAACGTGTCCATGGAAAGCAGCCAGAGAAGCCGTGAGCGGCGCAGACGTCTTTGTTGGCGATTACAATCACCTCTTTGACGACGGGGTCAGGGAATCAAGTCTCAAAGCCATGGACCTCACTCTTGAGGACATCATCATCATCGTAGACGAAGCCCACAACCTACCCGACCGCATCCGAATGACACTTGAGAAGCGACTGACACGAACGATGATTCGAAACTCACAGATGGAACTTG
This sequence comes from Thermoplasmatota archaeon, assembly GCA_036162675.1. Lineage (GTDB taxonomy): Archaea > Thermoplasmatota > Poseidoniia > Poseidoniales > Poseidoniaceae > Poseidonia. The sequence goes on along the minus strand of JAYYBT010000011.1, from coordinate 3,118 downwards.
AGGAGTATGCTGGTATGCTGGCTCAAGCCATGAACGCTCCGGGAGGCGAAGCCTTGTCCATGGCCCACGGCCTTGCCGCATGGGCATTTGAGGTCGTTAAAGCGTCCAGAGTAGGCTTTGACGCCCTCTTTTCTCAATATCTCCGAAACCTCTCGGGCCAAGATGAAGAAGCCGAGGTTCCGGTTGACGACATCCTCAATGTCATTCACCGAGCGTGCGATATTGTAGAAGGAAAGGAGGGGCAACAACAACTCGACCCGTCCACTTCATCAAAACATCCGGTTGTTGAACCGGCGGTTCGCATCCATCAACTCCGGGATATTCTCGCCAGCGTTGACGTTGACATGGAGGCAGGCGACGATGGAAACCCCATGGAGCCAAACGCTCACCGGGTCGCAGAAATTCTGGACTGCATGCTCAAATTTGGTTCAACACCCGCCCTGACCATGATTTACGACACCAAAGGCAAAGATGGCCGCATCACCACCCACCTCCTTGACCCTGGGCTCGTTTCCAAACCCGTTTTTGAGCAATCTGCGGGAGCGATGTTGATGTCTGGAACACTCTATCCACCCAGTATGTACGCCAATATCCTGGCTCTGCCTCCATCGTCCACCACCTCCGTGGCCTACCCTTCGCCGTTTGCAGCCATGCGCCGGCCCGTTCTCGTCGCCAAGAACGTGACCACAAAATACACTGAGCGCAGTCCAGAGAACACCCGAGCCATTCGAGCACATATTCAGGCGCTTATCGATGCCTCACCAGGCAACGTCGCCGTGTTTGCACCCTCCTATGCGATGCTCAACGAGGTGGTGCTGGAAGGGCATTTCAGCGGGGCACGAATCATGGCGGAAAGCCGAGAGTGGACGAAGCAGGATTTGGACCAAGTCGTTGATACCCTGCTTGAGGAAAAGCGAAGCGGACGGAAAATCCTCCTCGCTGGTGTCTTCGGTGCTCGCCTCTCAGAAGGTGTGGATTACCACAGCGGCGCCCTTGACGCTGTGGCCTGCATCGGCATTCCAAACTCCCCGCCCTCGGTCCTTTCAAAGGCGTTGAAGACCTATGCAGAGGAACGCTTTGGTCGAAATTTGGCATGGCGCTACACCGTATCTCAACCAGCGGTCAACGCCATCCTCCAAGCCATGGGCCGACCCATCCGTTCCATCGGTGACCGTGCACTCATTCTCTTGCTCGACCGACGGGTCACCGACCGAACCTACGCTGGTTGTTTCCCTGAAGATTTGCGGATGAACGACGCCAGCGACCAAGATTCAACCCACCGATTTGCTCGCCGATTTTTCAACAAGGTTCACCCCGACCGTTCACTTGAGACCGAATAAGTTCCGTCCGAAGGTTCATGTGGGCTCGTCAATTCCAAATCTCCATGGACGAATGGCAGCCACTTGACATGACATCTGAACAGGAAGGCTCCACGTCCCTTGAGCCGTCCATGGACGGGCTATCAACGGACGCTGCTCATCTGCAAGCAGCTTTCGAAACGGCCTCGACCCATCTTGACGAAGTCCGTGCCCGACACACCGAGGTCTTGGTCACGGCAGGGATGCTTCCCGAAACTGGCTTGGCAGAGCAACACCCCGAGCGTGCCTTGGCTTGGATCGTTGAAGGCATCAACGGTAGAGTTGACCCTGACGGTCTCACCATCCCCCTTCTTGGGACGCACGAAGAAGCGATTCAGCTTCATGTGAAAACAACCGAAGAAGCCACGCTTGTCAAACTCAACATCCACGACCCCGAAGGCCCACCTTTGGTGCGTGAACTGCCACTACCCGCTGATGCCAACGCTACGCTGCAAGCGACCTTTTCCCAAGGTCGTCTTCACCTGCGCTGGTAAACATCAGCGCTGGGGAACCTTTTGGATTTGGGCAATCTCACCGGTCATTCGGGTCAAGGCTTGAGCAGCGACTTCTTGGTGTTGTGCACCCATCTCTTCTCGGCTGTAGCGGGCCATTTCGAAGGTGTTGTCAAGGGCCGTAAGAGCGTCTTCTGACACGCCTTGCAAAGCCTGGCGGATGGCAAATTCAAACTCACGTACCGTCTCGAAATCACGGCGAAGGAAGCCTCGTTGTTGCAATAGACCGCACAAGTCCTGATAGCACGTGAAGATGGCTTCTCGAGTTGCATCGCCAGCGGCCAACAATTCAGCGGTGTAGGCAAAGACCTCTGCAGCGTCCTTGAGCAAGTCGTCCGCCATACGCTTTCGGCGATACATGACCACGCCGCCAGCGACGAGTGCTGCCAAGACGAGCACGAGGATGTAGGACCACCAAGGTGTATCGGCCTGTTCTTGAGCAAAGTCATACTTCACAGCAAATCCATCGCTACGGAGCGTTTCGAAGGCTTGTATGCTTTGATTGGAGAGCCGTGGGTCATTGACGATGAGATCCATGGTCAACTGACCCCAAACATCAGCATCACCGTAAGGCGGGTCTGCTTCAAAGACGAAGGTGGCTTTACCGTTTTCATCGGTCTTTGCTTGGCGGTTGGCAAGTTGTGATTGGTTCTCATCGTACAGGTAAACAACCACATCGATGCCTGGCAAACCGACACCGGTGTCTTCTGCGATGACGAGCAGTGAACCCCCTACCTCTTCTTGTTCGTCCTCAACCACCTCAAGAAGGTCAACCGTGATGACGGCGTCAACTCGTACAAAGACGATTTGACTGATGCTGGCTGCATTGAGGTAGAGCGTATCATTTCGGGCCACATCGAGGAAGAAGTACTGCGAACCCACATCCAACCAGTAAGGCGCCGTAGCCGTTAACGAGAAGTTGCCGTTCGACCACAAGACGCTGCTCTCTGCAAAGCAACGTGCTCCTTCACGACCGCTTGCACAATCAGAGCCGTTGCCAATGCTCAGCACGAGGTCTTCAAAGACCTCACCAGAACCTCCAACTTCCTGCACGGAGCCCGAGTAGGAGATCGAGCCAAACACGCTGTTTGAGCGGGTTACGAGGGTGGAGGCGGAGGCGGTGTCAACTTGGATGACAAGGTCGGCCCAAACTCGAACACTGCTTTCAGCGTCAGCAGCCAAATGAGCCTGCGTGCCTTCGAACACCACCGAAACGGTGTGCTCGCCTCGGGCGAGGTCCATGGTCGC
>JAYYBT010000010.1:0-10668 GCA_036162675.1 Thermoplasmatota archaeon | reverse complement strand
CGCCTATCCCGATGATGCTCAACGGCAGTTCGCCGAGGCTTGGTTGACCATCGTGCACTCGATTGGCAACGATTCTGGCCACGATGCTGCGGCCATGTACCGACGCATGATGGCGGTAAGGGAGTTGGGCAACCAAGGCCCGCAGGCCATCACGCACCCCACCGCTTCCGCCGTGCAAATCATGACCATTCACGGCTCAAAAGGCCTCCAAGCCCCTGTCGTGGTGGTCACCGGCTTGTTCTCGGCTGGCAAAGCCGATGCAAGCATGTCCGTGCAAGACAACATTTTGGTTACGCCCCAAGTGCTTGCAGGACGAATTCAGCCCTGGCGAGCCAAGGACCGACCGCATGATGGCTTGTGGGCGTTCACCGCAGAGATGAACAAAGCTCAGGACAAAGCGGAATTGCGTCGCAAATTCTACGTTGCTCTGACTCGGGTGAAGGATCGCCTCATCTTGACGGGCTCACCCGGCAACAAGTCAACCTTTGACCAGACCTCGGGTCTGTTATCCGTCCGTTTTGCACCCGACCCGAGAACCATGGGGCGCATGCTGGTGGAAGGCCTCAGGCGTGCCTCATGGCGAACCGGTACCGCAGCACCTTGGCTTTCTCAAGACGAAGCAGACCAAGGTGCACTGCCTTTGTTCAACCCGCTCAAAACCGAGACACCGTTGAACCCGGCTCAGATGTTGACGGCCATGCCACTTGGAGAAAACGGCCTGCCAGGTCTTCGTCTGTACCACCACCCCGATTGTTTTGTCACCACCACCACTCAGTCCGCTCAAGCACGAGCGAAGGCCATGGCTCTTCACCTGGCGAGCCTTTCATCGGTGGAATCACCCCCAACCACTCAGCTTTTGCTCGAAGAGAACATCAAGGGCGCAGCCCATCACCTCGATGCGACCTTCTCATGCGAGCGAAAGTATTGGCTTGAGCACGTCAAAGGATGGCCAACTGAACCCTTCCGCTTGCCCAACACCGCTTCAGAACCGCCCTCGCCGAGTGCATGGCCGGAACCGACAACCTTCGGTTTGATGATGCATCGTGTTCTTGAAATTGGGCTCAGAAACCCATGCCAATTCGGTGAGAAAACACCTGCCCTTGATTCCTCGTGGCGACACGAGAGCGATACCGACCTTGCCTCCATGGAAACCATCGCTCGGGTGATGAACGAATTTGGCTACGGCCTTGAACAGGAAAACGACACTCGAGAGGCTGCTTGGCGAGACCGGTTGCTGCTGTTGAGTTCGCTCATCGACGAGGGTTTGCTCGGACGATGGGTCCAAGGTGAAGCCTTGAACGGTTGGAGGGTTGAAGCCGTTCGAACCGAATTGCCGTTCTACCACCGAGAGGTGTTGACAACGAGCGCATCGGGTGATGGTGGCGTGAGCGCTTATGCGCAACGACACGGTGCTGCCGTGCACAAGGTGAACATGGATTTCAACGGACGTGCCGACCTGGTGCTGGCCTTGATGGACGAGCATGGACAGGGGGCGCTTCAGGTGGTTGACCTGAAAACCCGTGGGTGCCTTGGGGCCTTCAATCAAGACGACCATGCAAAAGGCCATCCGCTTCAAGCGATACCTGCCAGTGAAATCACCTCCGTCCCGCAAAGCGATGAAGAGGCCGAGATTCTACACGAGCATCGTTTGCAATTGGCTTTGTATTCCATGGCGCTTGAGGCCGTTGAAGCCAGGAAACCCGCATCCGAACAGCGACGAATTCTCCCGCCTGCTCTTCTTCTTGGGGCGAACGGCCGCATGGTGCAGTTATCCCAAGGCGCCTTTGACCAAGCGAAAAGCGACCTTCGAGCCCACCTCGATTGGCGGGCATCCGTTCATCTCAATCCCCACATGGAGGAACCACCTCGTCTTGCAAGCGGTGCGGTGACCTGCCGTCAATGCCCGTTCTACCGGGGCGATTTGCGTCGGTGCGGGCCGCAGGGTGAGCCGCTGGGCTTCACGCACTTGATGGACGACGAGCCGTGAGCACGAGCGTTCCACTCCACCCTTCTTTGGCGCCAACCTGGTCGGTCTCAACCTCGATAAATCCAGCGTCTCGGAGCCCTCCGCACCACTGCTCAATGGAGAGCAGTGCCATGTGAACGTTGAGGGAAGGCCCCCAATCATGACTGGAGGGATTCTCGAGGTAGTGGTCAACGCCGATGACGATTTTTCCACCTGGTTTCATCCACGTGTCGTGAATGGTTTTCAGGAACATCAGCGGTTCTGCGAGGTAGTACAGGCATTCCATGGTGTGAATCAGGTCCACGGGCTCGCTTGGTGCCCAATCAGGCAGCATGGCTTCGACGTAATCGCCGTTTGGGTCCACGTCCAGCGCTTTGGCGATCATCGAGGGGGCACCGTCAACACCGGCAGCGTGCGTGCACAGCGGATGGTCACTCAAACGACGGACCACCCACCCGTTTCCACAGCCGATATCCAAAGCCGTAAACGGTGTTTCACGCCCTTCAAGGAGCCGCTCAAGCATGATGTTGACGCTGGCCGTGTGGCCCTTTTCCATGCCCTCATCTCGTCCTTTGTCCGCCCACTCGCTGAACAGGTCGGTTGCGCTACGAAGTCCCATGGCCGCTGTGGTTTCACGGCGTTCAATGAAGATGTTCATGGCGAAAGGAACATGCAGGCGCTCGCCTTGGGAAGGTCCATGCTCGACACGACCACCACGCTGGCTGATGTCCTCTACCCTCCGATCGAACCTCACACTGAAGGCATGCTGCAAGTATCGCCCCTCCACACCATCGCTTGGGAACAAAGCGGAAACCCCGACGGTCTTCCCGTGGTGGTCATTCACGGAGGACCAGGTGGTGGAGGCCAACCTTCCTATCGCCAGTACTTCGACCCAACGGCCTTCAACATCGTGCAGTTTGACCAACGAGGTTGCGGAAAGTCAACGCCCTATGCTGAACTGGACGACAACAACACGCACGCTTCGGTTTCAGACATCGAGGCCCTTCGCGAACACCTGGGCATCGAAACTTGGCATGTGTTTGGCGGCTCGTGGGGCTCAACCCTCGCACTGATTTACGCACAGCACCATCCAGACCGCGTGCGCAGCCTTGTGCTGCGGGGCATTTTCATGTGCCGAAAATCCGAACTCCACTGGTTCTATCAGGACGGTGCAAGCCACATTTTCCCCGACGCCTTCGCACCCTATCGGGACCACATCCCCGAGGCAGAACGTTCGGATTTGATTCGGGCTTATTATGCCCGTTTAACCAGCGAAGATGTGGACGTTCGTCGGGCTGCCGCCAAGGAATGGACGCGCTGGGAGATGGCGACCAGCCGTTTATTCCCCGACCCAGAATACTTGGATAAGGCCGAAGACCTTGATTTCGCCGTGGCTTTCGCTCGCATCGAATGCCATTATTTCATCAACGCCATCTTTGTCGAGGAAGCCTACATTCTGAAGCATGTCGACATCATTCAGCATCTGCCTACGGTGATCGTTCAGGGCCGATACGATGTGGTCTGTCCACCTCGCAGTGCATGGGAATTGCATCAAGCCATGCCCAGCAGCCGTTTGGTCATGGTGCCCGATGCAGGCCACTCCATGGGCGAAGTCAGCATCGCCCGAGAATTGGTCGCCGCCACCGACGCGCTTCGCTGAAATCAAAACGGCGTCAAGCCAAGCCCCAAGTGTGCTCTTTCAAGCGTCGGCTTGATAGGGAGGAATGGACTCGCCTTAGATGGAGGCTTGACCTCCGGGTGAAGACATGACGGAAGGAACCATCACGCCTGAGGTCCAAATCAAAGAGTTGCAAGAGGCGCTCGCCACCGAAACCGACCGTTTGCAGAAGCTGTTTGCAGCCTACGAAACGCAAGAAAAAGAACTCGTTGATGCCAAGGCGGAGATTGAAGTTCTGGAGAAGGAAATTATCGACCGAGAAATCGAAAAAGAGTCCTTGGAATCCATCATCGCCGAAAAGGATGTTCGCGTTCGTGAACTGGAGATGAAAGCCACAAAGAACTCCAAGCGAGTTGAACATCTTGAACCTGAATTGGAAAAGATGGAAGAGAAGTATTCTCGTGAAAAGGACCGACTCGGCAAGGTCTTCGGCATCGCAGAAGAACTGGACAACGATTTGCGCTTGGCCGTCACCGAAATGAAGGCACGAGACGACTGGTACGTCGCCCACATGCAAATCTTCGAGGACCTGAACAAGGCCATCAAGGAGCGCTACGAGATGATCGAGCGAGCCGTAGAATCCGAACGCAAGTCGCAACACATGTCCCGTGTGTTCACCGAGCGCATGGAGGAAATGGTTCAGGCCCGAAGCGAAGAGATGGCTGCTGAAGAGGCCGAGAACGCCCAGGCCGAAGAAGCCACAGCGGCGGTTGAAGTGGTTGAGGAAGCCTCAGCCGAAGAAGCACCTGTCGAGGAAGCCCCGGCCGAAGAAGAAGTTGAGGCTGAGGAAGAAGCACCTTCCGAAGAAGCAGCCGAAGAGAGCGCTCCCGCAGAATGGGGAGACGCACAAGACCCCTGGGCTACGGAGTAAGTGGTTGAATGGCCGGATTGGCCCCGGGTGGCCACGGCCCCGTCCTGACGATGACGATGATGGGCGTGAGCGCCCTCATCATCGGCTCCCTCATCAACCCGTTGGCTGGGCTTGTCCCGTTGTTCGGCATGGGTTGCTTGATGACGGCCGTGTTCTTTGGCTATTTTTGGCGAGACCCCGACCGCCCCATTCCCCGCACAGCCGGTGTCTTGGTTTCACCCGCTGACGGCCATGCCATGTTTTTGCGAAGGGAACGTGCGACCGGCCGACGCCCAACCAAGGACCACATCTCGCAAGGGCGCGTGGAAACCGACCCGTTGACCGGCGACTGGTTTCCTGAACCGCTTGATGACCCGTTGAGTTTTGAAACCGAGCAGCGATATGAAGCCGTCCCACCCGGTCAAGAACAACCAACCGATGTTTGGCGTTTGGCCATTTTCATGTCACCTCTCGACGTTCACGTCAACCGTGCTCCGTCCGCAGGCACGGTGGAGCGCATCGAACATCGAACGGGCAAAGGTCGTCGCCGAGGCCCGTTTCTTCCGGCCTACAAGAAGGAGAGCGAGCACAACGAGCGCGTCCGCTCGGTGCATCTTCTTGAGGGCGGTCAGCGCATTGAACTGACGCAGATTTCCGGAGCGCTTGCACGAACCGTTGTGCCCTTTGCCTATGACGGCGATGTGGTCCGCCGCGGTCAGCGCATCGGCATGATTCGTTTGGGCTCAAGAGTGGACCTTCGCGTTCCTGCAGAGGCATACATTTCTTCAATCATCACCGCGGAGGGCGGGCACAAGGACCATCCCAAGGGTATGCATTTGATGGCAGGAACCAGCGTGGTGTTTGAGTCAAGAACGGAGGAAGAAGAATGAGTGGATGGCGAAGAGTCGTGCCAGCTGTGTTGATGTTGCTGGTCGCCAGCATGCCCTTTGTTTACTTCCAAGTCGGCAACCTCGTCTACACCCAGGCAGCAGCCAGTAGCCCGGATTGCTCGGGGCATTCAGCCCGTAACTCGCCGGATGAGTTTAGCGTAGAGCTGTGGCACGAAGACGTGACCACGGTCACTCACCAGAAGAACGAGACGCTCGCCGCTGAACTTGAACCGCTGTGGTTTGACCACTGGGACAACGTCACCATCGACGTGCCCGGTGAACCCATCACGTTGGCTGCGTGGGTGATGGAGCACGACGCATCTCAACCTTGGGTCATCATCGTCCACGGCATCCGTTCCTGCAAGGCCAATCATGAGGTGCTGATTCCTGCGGCTTGGCTTCACGATGCAGGCTTCAATGTCATCTTGTTTGACATGAGGGACCACGGGGACAGCACGACCGAGGACGGTTTGGTTTCAGCAGGACAACGAGAGTACCGCGACCTGCTCGCCGTTTGGCAGTGGGTTCAGGACGAAAAGGGGACGTCACCGGAGAACATTGGTGCAGTTGGTATCTCCATGGGTGCGGGAGCGGTCACCATCGCCTTTGAGCAGGAACCTCAACTGCAATCGATTTTCCTTGAATCGCCCTTCTCGTCAATGGGCACCATCATTCACGAAGAATTGGAGTTTGCAGGCTTCCCACCCTTCCTCAAGAACGCCGCCATCTTTGCTGGCAAAGTCTCCTCGGGGGATGATTTGGTCAAGTACGAACCCATCAACGCCATGGCTGAAGTGGGCAACCGGTCGGTGTTCATCACGCAATCCTTGGAGGATGTTCGCATCAACATCCATCATGGAGAGTCCATGTGTGAAGCCGCTCAAGCGGGCGTGAATGAGGACGGTTTCGTCGACTGCTGGTTTGAATCCTCAGGCGTTGCTCACAACGATCGCGACAGGGAGGGCATTCTTTCCCACATCACGCTGATGCTCACCCAACCCGATGAATACCGTGACCGGATGGTTGGATTCTTCGAATCGAGTATCGGCAAACCGGATGCGGTGGTTTGAAGCGAAGGACGCTGACGGCGACCTGCGGTGATGCCCATGACCGATGCCAATCCCCTTCCGCTGCTCGGTCAAGGGAAGAAGGGCTTGCGAATTCACGATTTGGTCAAGGCACCCGCTAATACGCCATGGGCCAAGGCCAAGCAACAATCGTGGGACGCCAGCGAGCCAGCCACGGTTTACACCACGCCAGAAGTGCTGGCGGACGGCACGCCATGCAGTGCGGTTACCGTCATCTTGCGGACCAAGGGATGCCACTGGTGGTGGTCGTCTGGTTGCACCTTTTGCGGTTATTTCAACGATACACGAGACGATGTGACCAACGACGACTTGCACGCTCAATGGGCCGCTGCCAAGGCGAAATTTGACGATTTCAAAGACCAAGCGATGGTCAAGGTCTACACTTCCGGGAGTCTGCTTGAAGACAGGGAAATCCCCGTGGCCTTCCAAGAAACGGTGCTGCGAGATTGCGCAGAACTGGGCAAGGAACTCATCGTTGAAAGCCGCTGCGAACAGTTGACTGAAGAGAAACTCAGTTGGGCGACCTCCATCAACAACACCTTCACCGTCGCCATCGGCCTCGAAGCCTACGATGATGAAGTTCTGCGCTTCCATGTCAACAAAGGCTTCAGCACATCGTCATGGGACCGAGCCGTGGCGAACCTGCAGAAGTTCAACCTCCGTATCAAGACCTACTTGATGTTCAAACCCCCCTTCATGAACGAGGCCGATGCCTTGGACCATTGCGTCAAATGGATTGGTGCGGTGGCCGAACAATCCGATGAAATCTCCGTGAACCCGATGAACATCCAACGGGGCACCGTCATCGACCGGCTTCATCGCCACAACGAATACCGGCCGCCGTGGCTCTGGTCGCTGGTCGACATGATCCGACGTGCGCATCCACTCATTCATCCAAAAGGAGGCGTGAACGGGGACGACGACCAGGTCTCTCGCCTCATCGTCCACCCCACGGCTGGAGGAAAGATTCGTGGCTCCCACAACTGCGGTTCCTGCGACGCCGAAGTGGTCGCCGCCATCGAGCGCTATGCTGTTTCGGGTAGCCTGCTCGAGTTTGACGGCTTGACGTGTGAATGCGAGGCCGTTTGGAAAAACGAGGTGATGCTTGAGCGCCAACTCCCTGTCCCACTCGGTCTTTCAAAACCCCGTCGTGGCTCAATCGTCAACCGCCTCCGCTCGCCGTGAATGCGGCTTTGCAGGCCGTGCTTTTTCGTTCAAAGAAGTGGTGAATGTTTATCACCGCCCATCAAGTCGCAGGCTTGACCCCTATGGGGTCAATTTGAGGTGAACTGCATGACGAACTCACGAGCCCTGCCCGACACGACGGTCGGAACAGGCGAACCAGCCGCCAGCCGTATTGTCTTGACTTTGTTTTTCGTGGGCCTTTTGGGGCTTTATTCGCTCTTCTCAAACGTGTTCGGTTGGGACAACCTACCACTGCTCGGTGAATTGGTTCCCTTGGTGCAGAACCTCGGTGGAAGCGGCATCTGGTACTACCTGATTGGCTTCCTAATCGGCATCGGTGCGATTGTGGCGACCTTGGTGGGTGAGGTACTCGCTGAATGATGGAGGTGTTGTGCGTGGAAACGATTTTCATTTCTGGCGGCTTCTTGATTGCCCTTCTCTTCCTTCTCTCTCAGTCCCTTTCCAAGGGCGTTGGCACCGTCGGCGGTGCCTTGAAGCAAATCGGTTTGTTCATCCTGCAAAAGAACCCACCCGGCCTGGTCGACATCTTTGACGACAAGGACGGCAGCGGGTCCCGCACCTGGATGAACTTCGGCATGCTCTGGCTCGTGTTCGCTGCCCTTCTTGGTTTCTTGAGCGGCTGGCACAACTACGACCCAACCGCCCTTGATTCCCTTGCCAGCGTCGGCTGGTCCTACGATGACGGCTCGGCGTTGACCGACGCCACCCTCAACTTCCTGACCATCGCTTTGCTTTACGGCATGATCGGCAGCGGCATGGTCGCCACCGCCCGAAACAGCAACGGTCGCATGGCCAGCGAGGCCAACGCGTCCATGGTGGCTGTGTTGCTCTCCGCTGTTCTCGTGGCCAGCTACCTGCTGCCTTTCATCTTCGGTTTCCTCGACATCGATACCGAATCCGGCGGCGTGGCCACCATGCTCTACAGCCTTGAGACGCTGGCCATCGGTTTGCTCCTCGTGCCCGTGTTCATCAACGTCCTCATCACGGCCGCCAACCGTGGTGAACAGGAACTTCAGACCAGCGTTTGGTTCCTTGTCATGGGCCTTGCGGCTTACATCCTCTCCATGTTCTACATGTTCTTCGGCGAACTCGCCGACGCCACCCAGACGGTGTGGCTTGCCGAACGTGTGGCCCACGGCTGGGTTCCTCTTGCTCTGATGTTCTCGGTTGGCTACCACGTCATCCCGATGACGGCCAAGCAACCCATCTGGTCGGGCTCCATGCGAACCGCCAGCATGCTGTTGCTCTTCATCACCATCCCACCGTTCTTCATGACCGATGCTTCAGCCAGCAACTTCGTCACCAACCTCGGTGCTATTTTGCTCACCCTCGGTGTTTTGCCCATCTTCGCCGCTTCCATCAACCTCTTGATGACGGCGAGTTCGGGATTGAGCTCCGTTGTCAAGCAACCAGGTGCAATTGCCGCAACCATGGCCTTCCTCGCCCTTCCCTTCTTCGCCATCGGTGGCTACTTCACCGCCATGGACACCTTCGTGGGCACTGGCGAACTTGGCTCGATGGGCGAAGTGGTCAACATGAGCATGCTGTTCACCGTTGGTGGTCTGCTGGTCTTGGCCGGTGTGTTCACCAACTATCCCAACGCCATCGGAAAGCCGCTCGCTACGCCTTCCACGGCGACCTTGGCCACCTGGATGGTCTTGGTCGGTGGCATTGCTTCCACGCTCACATACTTGACCGGTGAGTTCACCGCCAACGCCGTCGCCGCCTCCGAAGTCGAAGACGTCGTTGCCAACAGCGGTGGCTTTTACTTGACGGGTGCAGCCATGTTCTACCTCGCCTCCATCGGAACCATTCTTTCCACCATGGTGGTTATTCGGACCGGCATTTCAGCGACCGGCCGAACGCTGGCTGCTGAGGAAACCTCCGACATGGCCACCTACACGTTGACCTCGGGTTCATCGACCACCATTCGCGACCTCATCGGGCGTGGCGTGGGGGTTGACACCGCACTGGTCGTGAGCGAAACCGAAGCCAACGAGGGCGGTTCGACCATCATCGCTGTTGACTCCGCTCTTCACAACGATGAGATCAAAGAATTCCCCACCACCACCGCATCGGTTATGATCGACTTCGTACAGTACCTCGCAAACACCAAGCAATCCGTGTTCCAACTCTTTGCCAGCATGGACCTTGACAATTCAGGCAAAATCGACAGCCGAGAATTCCTTGCAGCGCTTGAATCTTCCAAATTTGACGGGTTGTCGTCCATCGATGCCAGTGAGCTTGTCGAAAGCATGGACTTGGACGGTGATGGAGAATTGAACCTCCCAGAACTCGACATCGCCATCGCACAAATCAAGCGAGACCACGATATCGTTCCCTCTGAAGAAGAGGAGTGAACAAGCAGAGGGCGTGCTCCCGTGCGCATCGGTTTGGTCGGCAAACCCAACGTGGGCAAATCCACGTTCTTCAGCGCAGCCACGCTTGCTCAAGTTGACATAGCCAACTATCCTTTTTGCACCATTGACCCGAATGTTGGCGTCGCCTTTGTTGAGGCTCGTCTGGCCTGCCCCTGTCAGGACCTCCGAGAGAAATTGGAGGCGGAAGGCCGGTTGGAGCCCACGCAAGAAGACGACCCGCGACAGGGAAGTCTCTGCGAACCACGAACGGGCACTTGCATCGGTCACCGACGCTCTGTTCCCATCGCTCTTGTCGACGTCGCCGGACTTGTTCCTGGTGCGAGCGAGGGGCGTGGACGAGGCAACGCGTTTCTCGCTGACCTTGCCAACTGTGATGTGCTGATTCAGGTGGTTGACGCCGCAGGTTCAACCGATTTGGAGGGTCAGTTCACGGGTGCAACCTCCTCTTTAGAAGACGCCATCGCCGCAGTCCAGGCTGAAATCGAATTCCTTGAACAAGAGTTGGACGCTTGGATTGGCGGCTTGTTGGAAGACGGCTGGAACCGTGGTGTTCGTCGTGTTCAGGCCGAAGGCGAAAAGGGACTGACGTCCTTTGTTCAAGAACGCCTC
>JAYYBT010000009.1:0-3257 GCA_036162675.1 Thermoplasmatota archaeon | reverse complement strand
GTGTTGGTCGTCGCCTATTGTTATGCAGGGGGCATTCGTGCTTCCATTTGGACCGACGCAGCGCAATCCTGCGTCATGATCGTCGGCTCATCCATCCTTTGCTACGTCGCGGTCTCCGAAGTTGGAGGCTTGTCCGGGCTTCACAACTCACTCAAGGACATTGACCCGGGAATGGTCAATCTGTTCCCTGCCGACCTGACCTTTGGTGTGACATTGTGGATCGGTGCGTTCTTCCTCGGGGGCCTCGGGGTCGCGGGCCAACCCCAAGTGGTCTCTCGCGTGATGACCCTGAAAGACGACAAGGACCGCAAAGAAGCGGCCATCTGGTTCTTCGTTTGGCAGACGCCCTTCATCGCACTCATGTTCATCATCGGGCTGGCGTGCCGTGCTATTTTCCTCGACCTTGACGCTTCTCAGGCCCAAGACGGGTTGCCGTTGTTGGCGATGGAGGTGCTCAATCCATTCCTCGCCGGTGTCATCCTCGCATCCATTTTCGCAGCGACCATGTCGACCGCCGACAGTCAAGTGCTGGCCTGCACCGCGGCCATCACCGATGACGTCAAGCCCGAATGGTCCCAAGAGCACAAAACCACGAAACTCGTCACCATGGTCATCGCTGTCTTCGTCACCGTCATCGCACTGGGCGGCCAACAATTCCCCGGCTTTGGCGACTCCGTCTTCGCCTTGGTCGTGCTCGCTGTCTACGGTTTGGGCGGCATCTTCGTGCCGTTGCTCTTGATTCGAATGATGGGTTACGAACCCGATACACAACACACCATTTGGATGATGGTAGCGGCCTTGAGCGCTGTTGTCGTCTGGAGCCTCAGCCCGTATGGTGCGGATATTTTCCCATCCATCCCCGCCATGAGTGCGGCGTTCGCCACCCACTTCATTCTCTGCTGGAAACGTGAAGAGTCCAATGCAGAACCGCTCGGCCGCTACAGCCTGCCAACCCAGCGCACGACGACCATTGGGGCCGTGGTGATCTTGGTGCTCTTCGGTGCGCTCGAAGGCACCTACCTGGCTGTGGCACCCGAATCTTCGGATTCCTCTGGAAGCGATTCGTATCAACTGTCCTACACGGTCAGCCAGTGGAGTCAATCCGAGACGTTCTCGCTGACCGACGGTGATACACAGACCTTTGAAGTGGCCATTGATGACACGATGACCGCTGTGCTGCTTGCAGAACTCAGCATCACCTACACCGATACGGGTGAGACCGTCACCGCCGCCTGCGATGAAGTCGTGACCACCCCCGACTACAGTGGCTTAGCAGGGCCTTTTTCTGAAAGTGATGACAGCATGAAATCCACTACGGCTTGCGATACGACCACCGTCGTAGGAAGCATTCGTCCCAACGCCGACCTCAATCAATACGCAGCCGAAGGTGCTGGCGACTATACGTTGAACGGAACTGAAAGCGACCTCATCGATATACTCACCATGCTCGGAAAAGCCCCCGAGATGATGGGTTCCTTGACCATGGACGTGGCCCTCAACGCCAACAACGGCAATCCATTCGGCGGCGATAACAGTGAATCGGTATCGGTCACCTTGACGATGCTGGTGTTCCAACCCAGTGGTATGGTGCCGGTCACAGCGTGAAGGTCATGCCCTGCTGGCCAACCGTCCACCCCATGTCCATGAGCGTTTGATGTTGCTCGGATGTGGTGTTGTAGAGCGGGTTGGTGTGGTTGAGATGAATGAAAATGATGTCTGGGTCGCCGTCCCTTCGCGGCCCAAGCCGTTCAAGTGATTCGGCCACGGGTGGGTGGGGCACCTCAAGTTGGGAGCGCCCCGAGAGTTCGTCGCTGCTCCAGAAGGTGCCGTCCACCAGCGCCACATCGACCTTCAACTGAGTGAGCCATTCTCGAATCGTTGATACGCCGTGATGGGCAAGTGTATCGTCCCAGCGGTCGTGGTCTGGAAGGAAAAGGACGGAACGATTCGGTCCACGGACAACAAAGGCGTGCATGTCGGAGAGTTCGGCCCGGTGGGGGACGGCTATCGGCTCAACATGAACTTCATCGGAAAGTGCATGGGATACGCCTGAGGAAATGGAGGTCGTTGAGAACACGCCCTGGTCGAGCATGAGGGCCCATTGTGGTGTGCGCTCGATGAGGTTCTGCATGGACGAAGAGACGTAGAGGTTGAGGCCGGACGCGTTGAGCGTTTCACGGCCGAAAAGACCCAGCCCGTCCACGTGGCCAAAGTGAGCGTGGGTGAGGAGAACTGAACGAAGTGGAGGGTGCCCCCAAATGCGAAGTTGTTCACCCAAGGCCCGCGTGGCTTCAATGAGATGGCCTTGGCCGTGTTCGTCAACGATGCCCAAACTGACGGGGTGCTGGACGTCTTCAGGACCAAGGCCCTCACAACACGGACGCTGGCAACCCGGGTGCGGACGGCCGCCGTCTTGGGCGATTCCAAGCAGCGTCACCGTCGGCATGGGTGTGCCCATGGGGGACACGAACATGAGCCCTTTCACGCGAAGGTCTCAAACCTCACCACCAAACCCGTCGTGATGGGGGAACTCAGTGCCAGCGCCATCGAAAGTTGAGTTCCCCGGTCAAAAAAAGACCAAAGCGAGGATGCGTGGGACCAAGCAGGCCAACGAAGCAACGGCGAAAAAACTCGCTCGAGAGTTGGGCCAATTCAGAGAAAATCCACGCAGCCATCTTCCCGCCATGTTGTTCTCCGGAAGGCTCCGGTGGGGACGAACCGACCCGGTGACGAAGACGCTCTCGGAAATTGAACGAATCATCAAGAAAAAGGACGATTTGAAGTGGTTGCAAAAGCGAATGATGGCCAAGCGTGGTGATGATGTTGCCAAAGCCTTCGCCGGCTCCCTGCACGCTTCGCACGACGAACAATTCACGATGGTAGGGCAGTTCAATTCTTCTTCATTTGGTTCAGGGTCCTATGTTCGCCGAGGTGACGGGAAGCCCGGTTATCTGGCGGGCATTCAGAACTACGCCAACTTGACGCTGCGCATGCTTCCTTGGGAAGACCACGCTCGCCGAGGCATGTATTTCTTCAGCTGGGACGGAGGCTTTGTCTGCACCGGACCCAACCCAAACCCACCCGAGGAATGGTTGAGCGATGTCCTGAAACGGTCGAGATTTGAGTTGATCAACACCGAAGTTGATGGTCGTACCGTGTGGACGACCGAGGGGTTGGACCCAGAAGGCGTGGTTGCAGGGCGAGCATCGTCCACCGGGCACGTCGCGTTGCGCTTCCACCACGGACCTGTGGTCGGT
>JAYYBT010000008.1:0-8046 GCA_036162675.1 Thermoplasmatota archaeon | reverse complement strand
CCTTTCCCTCTCGAAGTCACACACGATTTACGGCCTGCGCACCGGAGCGTTGGTTTACCTTCACCCCGAGCAGGCCAGCGTTCAGCGTCTTAACGATGTGATGGGCGTGACAGGTCGTCAAACATGGTCCGCCGCACCACGGGTCGCCCAACACGTGCTGAGTGAATTGCACGCCACAGAAGACGGTGGCCGAGCGTGGTCGGACGAACGAGACCGACTCGCAGATTTACTCTCCAAGCGACGAGAACGCTTCCTTGAGGCGTGCAAGCAACACGGTGTCGCCATCAACCCAAGCCATGATGGGTTCTTTGCCTGGTACGAGTGCGATGACCCAGTGGCAGTGGCCGAAGCATGTGCAAGCCAACACGTCTACCTCGTTCCGCTCAACGGCGGGGTGCGAATCGGTTTGTGTGCGGTTCCAACTTCGGACGTTGAACGGGTTGCCAAGGCTCTCGCTGCCGCCACGGAGGCCGTCGCATGACACGGTTGAGTCGGGAGAACTTCCTCATCACCGGATTTGTTTGCATATTCTTCGGCGCCTCCATGAGCGTTGCTAATCTCGGACCAATGGCCCTGACCGTCGGCCTGTTTGGCATCGTGTTTTTCATCGTCGGGATGTCCATGAGCCGTCAGGTCGGTCTTTCTCCCGAAGCCATTGCTGAATGGCAACCGGAGGGTGAAACGCTGCGCGATGCGGGCCGTTTCATGTACCGCGTTGATGTCACCCTCGACGAGCCCATTCGTTCGTCCATTTTGTGCGGTGCTTGCGGTCATGTGCATGTACAAGACGGCTCAAAACCGTCCTCCTTTACCTGCCCAAACTGCGCAGTTCAGTTGTGGGAAGAAGAGGAGTGATTGGCGTCTTGGCGTCGCTCCATTAACGGTGATTTCAAAGCACGGGTGCGTTTAGCAGGGCCATGGGTGCACCCGACTTGCTGAATCCCGAGCGACGTATGCTCAGGGCGATGCAGTTGAGCGAAGCCGAGCGTTCGTGGGACCTTGACAGTCTTCTCGCCGCTTGTGAATGGACCGACCAAGCGGTGGCGGTGGGCGCAGGACACGGTTTGCAAAACCACGGCTTGGTCGATGTTGATGAACAGGTGCTTCGGGAAATCAGTTTGGATGTTGGTGGCGAGGACGCTCAACAAAACGGCCTGCTTGAGCACCGAATTTGGTCGTGGATGAACAGCCTTGGCGAGGATGAATCTCCCACCATGAGGGCTCTGCAAGAGGCCTTTGAGCGGCACGAAGCAGGCCCGGGCGTTGGATTGCTCAAGCAACTGGGCGTCTCGTTAGAAGGGGGTTTCTTGGTGGCTTCAAACCCCGTTGAAATCACAGATGGCATCGCACAACGGACCGAATTTTTGGCTTCCCTTCCTGCTCTTGCCGATACACTCGACCCGGCCATGCTGGACCATTTTTCAGCACGAAAAAACCTGGTCAAGGCCGTTGAGCGGACCGTGCGACATTGGACCCTCACGCCAGAAGGACAAGCAGTTTCCTCCGACGAACTCCAGGAAACGGTGGTTATCACTGACCTCACACCTGAACTCCTTCAGGGGGACGCATGGAAAACGGCTGAATTTCGAGCCTTTGACGTGAGCCTTGAAGCCGCAACACCTCGTACAGGCCGTAGCCATCCCATGCAGGCCCTCATTGAGCGAATTCGCGCTATTTTCCTTGAGATGGGCTTTTCCGAACTCGTTGACGATTATGTTCAATCAGCCGGTTGGAACATGGACGCTCTGTTCATTCCCCAAGACCACCCCGCACGCGAGATGCAGGACACCTTCTATCTTGACCAGCCGTCCACCATAGATCTTGATGAGGGCGTTATGCAGGCCTGGAAAGCCATCCATGAGCACGGTGGTGAGACGGGTTCAACCGGTTGGGGCGGTTCGTATTCCACGGATGTTTCCAAGCGTCCATTGCTGCGTACACACACCACGGTGAACACGATTCAGTACCTGGCTGAGCACCCAACTGAGGCCTGCAGGGTCTTTTCGGTGGACCGCGTGTTTCGAAAGGAAGCCATTGACCGAACCCATCTTCCCGAGTTCCATCAAATTGAAGGCATCATCATGGAGGAAGGTGCCAACCTTCAGATGTTGGTGACCACCCTCAAGACCTTCTATGCCAAGATGGGTTATCCCGAGGTCCGTGTTCGCCCGGCCTACTTCCCTTACACTGAACCCAGTCTCGAAATTGAAGTCAAGTGGCGAGGAAAGTGGTTGGAACTCGGCGGCGCCGGTATCTTCCGTCCCGAAGTCACCGAACCGCTGGGTATCACTTCACCCGTGCTCGCTTGGGGCATGGGGCTTGAGCGTCTCGCCATGCTCGTCCTCGGGCTTGACGACATCCGCCAGCTCTACATCTCCGACCTCGAGTGGTTGCGAAATCAGCCCATCCTTTGATTCTTGGCTTGTTTTCGCGGGATGAAGTTCATAGGGTACTTTCCCCTCCTTTGAGCCATGCAGCCCGCTACCATCTCAATGCACATGTCCAATGTTGAGACCATCCCCGGCAAGACGATCGTGAATTCCCTTGGTTTGGTCACCGGTTCAACCGTTCGTGCCAAGCACATCGGAAAGGATATTTTTGCCGGATTCAAGAATTTGGTTGGTGGCGAACTCAAACAATACACCGAGTTGTTGAATGAATCACGAAATGAAGCCATCCAGCGAATGATGTTGCAAGCCAACCAGATGGGGGCCAACGCTATTGTGAACGTCCGCTTCGCCACCTCCAACGTTGCTTCAGGTGCCTCGGAGTTATTCTGCTACGGAACCGCTGTTGTTGTTCAGTGAGGCGTTCACATGGATGTCTTCATCGTGGTGTACTTCATCATTCCGATATTGACCATTTTCGTCCTCCCAACATTGTCGTGGGCCATCGGGAACTGGTATCAAAATCGATTGATGAGCGCCCTTTTGGAAAATGAGAAGCAAGGTGGGAAGATGCTCCAAAGCGAGAAGCACCTCTCCACGTCGTCCTCCATGACCTCCATGGCCGCAGAATCTTCAACGCTGCTCCATGTGAGCATCTGCGTCGGTCCCTCGTGGGGTCAAATCTTCTTCATGTGGCTCAGGAGCTTGTTCGGCGGTCGTCTTCACTCCTACGATGTTGTCCTTGACTACGGTCGTCGCGAAGTGCTGTTGCGCCTCAACCAACAGGCCAAAGCCTTGGGCTGCTCTTCCATGGTGAACATCCGCATCGAAACGTCGACCGTTTCGTTCGCGAAAAACAACAACAACAAGACTTCCTCGGTTGAGTTTCTTGCGTTCGCCACAGGCCTTCGCCAGTGAAGCGGTTACTCCCATTCATCTCTGAAGCGTTGCTGGCGTTCCTTTGCCGCTTCGTCGGTGTGCTCCTCGTCGGGTTGATGTTCCTCAGGGTCAATGTTCAGAGCGGCTTGGTCTTCATCGCCGAAGAATTCTCGACTGAATCGGTTGCGGAAGAAGCGCCGAACATCCTCTTTGCTCATGCCTTGAAAACGCACGTCGTCATGTCGCCCTCGCTCAGTGTTTTCGCGTCGTTGGCGCATGCGTTGGCGCCAAAAGGTGCGGAACACATGAAAGCAGTGCTGTTGGTCCTTTGCGAGTTGGAAGTTGTCAGGCCAATCCATGCCCTCCACAAGGTGAACAAAGCGGTTCAGGGCCAGCACGAATTCCTCCATGTCCTCCCTCAACGCCTCTTCTTCGGTGGGTGCATCGTCGCTTGATTTGGCGTCGTCCTTTGCGTTGTCTTCGGTCATGCAAGACCAAATCCATGACCCCTTATGAAGAGTTCAAAGAGCGATGAACGCATGCTCATAAAGGAAGGCCACTGCCCTGTGGATATGGAACTCTCCGGAACGGTGAGCAGCGGGTTAGGTCGCGCCCATGTCTTCATGGCCCAGCCTCACTACCAGGACCAGTTCAGAACCGTTCTTGGCAACACGGCATGGCCGGGTACACTGAACATCCAAATCGATGATGCCCTGTTCAGCCATTACATCGCTCTCCGCCAAAAAGCAGGTATCGATACGCTCGATGCACCAGAAGAAGCACGAGCCCTTGCAAAATCGCTGGACGTGGAGGGCTACGAACGCATCCGAATCCGCGGGTTTCTGCGAGACGGAGTCTCGTTCGGTGGTGCTTCAGCCTTCAAGGGGGTCATTCACCACGGCGAACAAAGCGTTGAATGCGCCGTGTTGATTCCTGATTTGACCCGTCATGTCGACGTGGTTGAGGTCATTTCCACCGCTTTTCTCAGGGAGCACCTGCAACTCAGCGACGGTGACCACATCACCATTTCACTGTGAGCGGTGGTAGACGACGGGAAGCGTGCCAATCTCTGCCCATTCATTGTAGAGCATGCTCTTCAATTCATGCTGAGCGGCTTGCCGCCATCGTCCGTTTCGTGTTCGCTCAGCCGTTCTCCCCGTCGGCGGTGCAGAAAAGACCGTGCTGTGACTTTCCTCCGGCAGCGGGGCTCGTTCCCAAGCGACACCCCACAACACCAACCACTCGGGCGGTGCGACGCCAAAATCAACGGGAACCATGGGCTGTTCAATCGCTTCGCGAATCTCGTTTTCATCAAGCTCACCTACGGCAAGGCGGAACAGTGCATTGGCCATGCGACGTACTTGATTCCAGAGGAAGGCCTCGCCGGTGACCTCGAAGCCGATCAAGCGGTCTCCATCCATCCATGGTTTGGTTTCGAGTACGGTTCGAATCGGGTTTTTTCCTTCTTCCAATCGTGCAAAGTTTCTGGCATCGTAGGTGCCCACAAAGAGGTCCAACCAGCGGCGGAACGCCTCATGGTCGGGTTCCACCCAGAATTCCATGGCCTCCAACCTGTAGCGGTAGGTTCGGTGCAAGGCCATTCGGGGGTTGAAGGAGGCCTCAACTTCCTCCACCGTGAGAAAAGCGATGTTGCTGTCAAGACGGTCGTCAACAGCCCGAATCATCTTGCGAGGCGATAGGGCATCCCACAACGCCCGGTCCAAATCCACGATGCCGCCGTTTATTCTGACATGGACACCTGCATCGGTGCGACTTGAGAGGACGAGCAACTGGTCTTCTTTCGGTCCAGTCAGCCACTTCAGTGACCTGAAGACACGGATGAGTTCACCTTGGACCGTGCGAACATCCGGCTGGATTTGACTGCCGTGAAAGGCATCACCAAGGTAGCCGATGCGAAAGAACAACCGGACCTTATCGGTCAGAAAACCCTCTCCTCATTCATCTGATGTGAGGGTGGCGACGGCGTCTTCGGTGGAAAATCCGAGTGCGCCAACAGCCCACTCCAAAGCCTGCTTGAGCCACGGTTGAATCATCGGTGCCTGACGACTCGGGTCCATCACTTCAATGGCGTCAACCAAGTTTCGGCTGGCGGTGAAAAGGACCTCGTCCACGGGGATGTCTTCCAACTCAAGGCGTCGTGCATAGCGCTGGAATTCTTTCACGGCCACGGGAATACGTCGGCATTCAAGAGCAAACGAGGCGAAGTCAGCGATGTACTCCATGTTCTCTTCATCGAGTTCCATGGCCTTCTTGTAGGCGTTCATGATCTTTCGTCCGGGAATGACATCGTCCTGAGCATCCATGTTCTTCATGTTGGCAAACTCGGCCCACATGTGGTGGAGTTGGGGAACATCCGCATGGCTGCTTATTTTTGCTTCCAAGTCTTCAAGCGCACCGTCAATGTTGCCTTCTCGGAACAATGCGATGGGTTTCTCCAACAATTCTTCAACCATGTTCTCTTCTCCAACCTTGCGTAGCCGATTCGGCTTTTCAAGGCTCGCTCAAGCGCCGTTGCTCTCAGGATTCGCTTTCTGCATCGTTGGTAAGGGCGGCCTTGATGTCCTCGAGCATGTTGGACTGCGAGTGCTTTCGGTGCATCTCATTGAGCATCATCTTGATGTCCTCCCACTTGCGTATCTTGTAGAAGCAGTGCCGTGGGTCGTGGTCGACACGGCGGGTTGTTCGCTGGTAGGTCAAGAAAGCGAAGAGTGAACGGAAAATGCCCTTTCGGACTTTGTCTGTGGTGGAATCATCTGCGCTGGCCTTGGTACCAGGGAGAGCAGCCCCACTAGCACCTGCACTCACGCCCACCGTTTCTTCCATCAAACCAACGCCTGAGTCGGTCATGATGGTCACCGTAGCGTAGCCGAGCATGGTGCCCATTGGCGTCCGTTCCACCATCACTTCGGAAATGCGGTCAAAGAGAATGCGACGGTGCGACCGGGACAGCAAAAACCCATGGTGGTAAATGATGGCGTTGGTGGTGACCACGTAGGAAAAACTGCGCTGATACTTGTAGGTCAACGCCCAAAAGGCCAGTGTAAAGGTAAGGCCCGCTGCAAAATAGTTGTAGGAATTGAAGGGAATGAAGTCAAACGCCCCTTCCTCTGCTCCAAACAAGCCTGCGATGGCGCTGATGAGGTTGTCTGCTGTGATGGCCAACGGAAGGAAGGTCGCACCGAGCATGGCGATGGTAACCCAACGTCCCGAAGTTGAGATGTTGAGCATGCGGTTGGCCCATGTGAGGAACCCCATGGTGAGCACGAAGCCAATTGGCAGGCTCTCCCAGCTCGTGACCTCGATGAGTTTCGCCGTGAACTTCAGCAAAAAGGAGGCATCGTCGGCAGGATTGAGGCCGTTGGCGAACAACATGTGAACGCCGAAGACCAGTCCTCCAAGCACGTACATGCCAAGGAAGGCCAAGGTGCTTGGGCGGGCCATGCCGTTTTCGAGGATTTCTTCACCTGCGATGAGGCGATATTTATCCCTCAAACCATCATCTGTGGAGATTTCCTCTTTGGGCTCCTCTGTCGGTTCTGCGGCCACTTCTTCGGCCACTTCTTCGGCTGCTTGTTCCTCGCTCATGCTCGGTCCTCAACCTTGTATGTTACAAGGTGAGTGAAATAACTTCCCCCGCTGAGTTTCCAAAAAATCAGTGTAAGACGCCCCAGGCGTGCTCGGCGTTGCCCCGTGCCCAACCGTAGTCTTGACGGCTCCGTCGGCCAAATTCATCAACGATCTCCAGTCGTGTCACATCAAGGGGATACTCGTTGTAGGTCAAGTGAGACCAGAGGCCACCTCGGGTGGGTTGGTCAAAGTGCCAATGTGCTCGTTCGACCGCTTCAACGGTCAACTTGATGCTGGTTCGACCGTTCCACATGTGGACGTTGAATCTGGGAAGGGGTGCGCCGGGGTTCTGACCGTGTTCACCTTCCAGGCGATGTGAGACGGTCTTCTCCACCTTTACGCGGGCAAAACGTTCGGTACGCTGATGCTTGGCATCGTGGAAGAGACCGCCTTGAGAGAGGGCGATGTGTTGGATGTCCCTTTTCTTCCACGGGCGCGGGTTTCGGGCCGTCATGGTCGGCGAGAGATGGGGGAGGAACCAATCCATGTACGAGCCGTCTTCGAAGTGAAGGACACCCCAATACCACGGGGGTGAGGGGGCTTGAACACAGACCTTCTGAAAGTAGGCCGTTCCCGTCACGTCCTCGCCATCGATATAGCCGCTGACCTTTGTGCCATGAACGCGAAGGATGTCGTAGCCCATGGAGGCTGCATACGTGGCTGTGGAAGGGCGCGCAACCGACATTGCGGGGTTCCACGGGGTCAGCGATAGTTGCATGGAAGCGGGAGCGCCGTTTTCCACCGCCTCTTTATCACCTTGGAGGTTCAACCAAAATGAGCCCTTGTTGCTTTGAAGTCCCATGGAGAGGTCGTCGGGGAGAAGCGGCACCACCGCCCCACCGCCCTGTCCCTTGCCGCCTTCTTTGACCGACCCAGGCCAAGCCGGATGGTCATCAGCCATGGCCACCATGTTGCAGGTACGCTTGATGTAGGGCTCGTGCATTCGCTGACCGTCAAACCACCAAGCACAAACCATGCCGTCGAGCACCATGCCACCATCACCGTCAACGCCCGGTCGGCCTTTTGGCTGCCATGGTGTGCCGTTGACCTCAACACGGTCGTTGTCTTTGGTTGACCAGAGCACCATGAGTTGTTTTCCCCAACGTTGGCCTTCTGGGTCGTCGAACATGAC
>JAYYBT010000007.1:0-7590 GCA_036162675.1 Thermoplasmatota archaeon | reverse complement strand
TTGGGCGCTTCTTCTCAACATTTCTATCAGACCTTTGAAGTCGGCGATTACGGCGAAACGCAAACCGTGGGCCTTGGCGGTTCATGCACCGACGATGATATTTTCTTGCTGCGCGGCTACGGTGTTGATTACAGAGCCGGGCAGGTAACAAATCCAGGTAATGTCGACAACGTGACCATTGTGGAGTATTCCTGCACCGGGGTTGCAAGCACGCCTGGTTCCTATCCCGCAGACATTACCTCAACCAACCCAACGGTGCTCCAATTTGGCCACGAGGGTTCGAGCGATGTGGCTATTGCCGATGTTGGTGGCAATGGATACATTGACACCATCGCTACGGTGGAGAACGGTGCAGAAAACGTCTCGTACAAGTCCGCCTCTGCTCAAGGCAACTTTGGAGCCACTCCGACATCCTCTCAAACCGCTTACTACGGGCCGTATATTTCTTGGAATATTGGCGTCTATGATTTGAACGGCGACGGCGAAGCCGACTTTGTGAACCCCACCCTTGCTTTCCAAGAAAACACCACGGATTCGGCCGGTGGTAGCGAATCCTCGTTCATTCTCACCTATCCTACCACCATTCAAGTGACGCTTTCAGACGGGAGCGGTGGTCATGTGAGTCCGCTCTCCTATCCAGCAAGCCGTCGTCCAATGACGGTGGCCGTTGGAGAACTTGCTGGCGGCGCCAATTCCGCCATTGACATTGCCGTCGGACACGGCGATATTGGTTTGTCAAATTGGAGAGATAACCTTGGCTGGGCAGGTCAGTACGACACCATTACGGTCATTGAAATGGACAACAAAGACATGGCAGTGACCGACCTGGATATTTCGCCAACCGACCGGTATTTCGGATATGTAGGCGAAGGAACCCGAGACATCAACGTCACGGTCACCAACACCGGTATGGACATTCTCAACGGCCAATCGGCCGACCTTGATTTGGTGTTGCAGGTGGTTGACGAAGCGAACTCAACCAACACCACCGTTTACGCCAACGACTGGGACAGCCCCGAAGTGAAACCCGGTTGCGCATCTGGTTGTACGTGGACGTTCGAGGAATACATTGACGGCGCTACAAATTGGCATTTGGAGACCAACCATTCCGTTGGTGCCGCCGATACCGGTGAGAACTTTTCTGCGAATTATGAAAACCCAACCGACTTCATGTGGGCTGGAAACATGAGGACGAATTCCTCCGGTGATGAGTGGAGTGGATACGGAAAGAACTGGGACGACGCCATGGTGCTCAACGATGTGGACTTGACCGGTGCTGACCGCGCCTTCATGAGCGTCGAACTCTTCCGTTCCCTCGGCTATGGCGCCCTTGGGCAATACGCCCAGACCACCACAGGTGGCCAAGTCTTCGTTGCCAGTGATATCTGGGATGACCTCGCACTCATTGAAGTCTACAGCGAAGATTCTGGCTGGAATCTTGTTGCTTGTCCCGGCCGGGCCGCAGTTGTTGGCGCTTGCGCCTCGGGCGGCAGCATGTGGGGTGGTTTTGACAACGACCGAGTCACCAAGCAACTCTTTGGCTACTACCCAGAAAGCCGCACAACCGGGCTCTTTTATTCGGGCACCCATTATGGTTGGGACAATTTCACCGAAGAAGGCTTGGGTGTGTTTGACCTCTCTCCTTGGGCAAACGAAACCGTTGACATTCGATTCCGATTCAGGACGGGCTTTGAAGGGTCAACAGTTGATGATAACGAGAGCCGTTGGTCCGGCCTTGATGGTTTTGCTGTTGACAACCTCACCATTTGGAAGCAAAACACCGCCTTCCTGCCTAATCCGCAAACGCAATCGACGACCATCGGTCCGTTCACCAACCTTGAACCAGGACAAGATTTCACCGGGTCAATCCAAGCGAACCTTCTCAACGATACCACCTATCGTATTTCTGCCAAACTGTCAAGCAACAGTTGGGACGAGC
Organism: Thermoplasmatota archaeon; assembly: GCA_036162675.1. Lineage (GTDB taxonomy): Archaea > Thermoplasmatota > Poseidoniia > Poseidoniales > Poseidoniaceae > Poseidonia. The sequence goes on along the minus strand of JAYYBT010000007.1, from coordinate 5,651 downwards.
AGGCCGTTAACGACGATATTATCGCCTACGTGACGCCGCTAAATCTCTATGACCCCATGGTTGAATCCATTGATTTCTTCCAACCCGGCAGTTTGTATGCACAAGGCGTGTACGACATCGCAGCCACCACCAACAACTATGGAAACACCGAGGTGGACTTTGATATTGAGGCCACGGTTTACTCTGCAACACCCTCTGATGTGTACTGTGGAAGCCCGACCCTCGCCGTTTGTGTGGAATCCTTTGAAGGCGGTGCAGCGGGCATACGATACACCGAGCGTGGCGATGATGGCCAAGCTCCGAAAGGAAAGGTCTACGATGATAACACCTGCAGTACACCAATTTTCAGAAGCAACGCCTACTGGTTTGGCCATCCGTGTGAAACTTCAACAAAGGGCTACGAGGATGCTTGGGTGAACCAAACGCTCGTCATACCGAACGTCGATTTGACGAGCATGAGTGGCGACTTCGTTTCACTCAACTTCGAGTACTATGCTGATACGTTCTTCCAGACGAGCCCAACTGGAGAAAATGATCCATCGGATTATGTTTCCTTGCAACTTGAATACACCAAAGGCCAAACCAATTATTCCGCTCTTGTTGTTGCTCAATGGAATGATTACAATGAAGACGATAGTTGCCGTGTTGATGAAAATGGTGATGGTGTGACGAACAGCACCGAGCCCTTTGATTTCACAGAACTCGTTGAGATTGGCGACCCCATTAATGACGACGGCGACAGGCTGAATGTGTTTTACAACACCGATGACCTTGTGAAAACCACCAGCATTGACTTGACCCATCTCTACGTCCAGAATCGTACCTCGCTGGACTCATCCCAGTGGCGATTTGAGTGCATTACGCTCAAGGGATCCACTGCGAATATCCTCTTTGAGTTCCAGTCCAACGATGATGGAAGGAACGGCCAAAACGACGGTTTCAAGGGCGTTGGGTTCAACAACATCTCACTGCAAGAATACACCTTCCTGGAAGTTGCCAGCTACACCACCACCCGAACCAATGTTGACGGTGGAGACTCCGGCATGACGACGATTGCAAGCCACGAATTTGAAACTGGTGTGTATCGACTGGATGTTCGGAGCGTCTTTGATAATACGACGACGGGAACAGCTTGGGAGGGCGCCAATGAACTTTCAGAAGCCAACAATGTTGAGCGTGTGATCTTCAACGTTGAAGCCGTGGATGTCTCCATTGGAAGCCCTAACACCCTGAAGTGCATGGACGACCAAACCTTGGCCTGTGTTCTCCCAATCGACGAAGCACTTGACCACACATGGGATTACTCCGCCGTCAACGGCGTTCTAGCAGGAAGTTACATCTTCAACATGGACATCCAAGATATGGCTACAGGCTTGTCGGTGTACCAAGAGTCCCTTGACGCACGAACACTGCAGAGCGCACAACGAACCAATTTCAGTTTCACCCCGTGGGAGGGTAACTCCGATGGACAACAATGGGAGGATGGCGCCACGTACAACATCTCTGTGTACGCCACCCTAGCCGATGGCAGCGAAACGGGTAACACGCGCTTCTTCCACGCAACATTCGCAGAGAATATTGATGTGGCCATTCTCTCCGACACCTCGGTTCGAACCAGCATCATCAAGGAAGATCTTGCCATCCTCGGGATGACCTACACCCAGTACGAGGTCAACGATTTCGACACCTACTTTGAGAGCGGCTGGTTCACCCACTACAACAAGATCATCTTGCCGTGGCAGGACCAGTTGGCTGCGAAGGATTCCCAATTTGGCGGCGGCGGGTACTACGAAGAAATCGGTGAACCGAACCGAGTTCTCATCCTGAAGGAATTCATGTCCTCCGGCAAGACCGTTCAGGTTCACCTGGCCCCGCACGGTGTCCAAATCTACGGTGACGGCACGACCGCTCGCCTTCCGTTTGGTTTGAAAATCAACGCTCTCCAAGAGGACGACTTTGTCACCTTCAGCACGATGGACCTCGCTGACCCATACCACCCCTTGATGGACAACATCGATGTCAACGCCTTCCAGGGCTTCGATGCCAATTCCGTTGTCGCTGAATCGGTCTTGAGCACCAATTCGGTGAGCACCAATGAAGTGCCGGCGGTTTGCGGCGGCTACATGGAAAACGGCGGTGAATTCCAGCGGATTATTCGTTCACAGACGAACATTCAGGACACCGTTATCGGAATTTGCAACTATCTCGAAGGTGGTCTCATCATCTCCACCATTGACGTAGCGACCCATTCCGAGCGTGCGGACAGCAGCACCTTCCCGCTGCTTGGTAACCTCTTGAAGTTCAATGCCAGTGGTTATCCCGACCCCGATATCGGTGTCCAGGGCGCTGGTCTTGAAATCACCATCAACGATGAGGTGCCAAAGAGAGACCCCAGTACATCACCCAAGTACGCCACCCATTACATGAAGAGCGGCGCAACCGTGAACTTTGGTTACGAAACGACCAGCACTGAAACGCTTGCGGCCGACTGGATCATTGACGGCCCGACCAATTGGGATGGCAGCACCCTTGCCAGCGGCGTCACCGGGCACACGACCGGTGCAACCCCGAGCATGACCTTCTGTAAGGCTGACCTCGCTTCTCAGACGGGATGCGCTCAAGGTGAGCAGTGGCACATTACGCTGATGTTGCACGATGAGTACGGCCACGCCCGAGTCATCGATGTGACCGTTGAAACCAACGACATCAAAGCTGATGAATTCCGACCAGAGGCTGATGCCGTCATTGACATGCGGCAAGAATATGAGGAGAACGTTGAGTTCATGGGAACCAAAACGGTATCCAACCAAGAGTGGGACGTCCACCGCCTCATCCTCCAAGGCGAAGGTGATGACGCTGAGTTGATCATTCACTTTGATGCCAGCAACTCGAGTGACTTGGATGCGCTCGAAGGCAACGGTATCGAGACCTACGAGTGGAAGGTTCTGTTTGATGCACCTTATGGTGATGATTCCTTCGACGTTGACGGCCATACCTTCACGACAACGGCTGCCAGCGGCGGAATGTGGTCGTACAAATTCAAGAACGTCACCGTGGATTCCACCGGCACCACCGAGAACCAAATTCGAATCGAGTTGGTCGTCATCGACAAAGCGGGCGAAATTTCTGAGAAGCACCGAATGTACTTCGTCGTTGTACCAGAAGGCTTTGGTGATGCGGAACCCGCCATCCAATGGGATAACGTTCAATTAAACGACACCCAGTTCAAGGACGATGAGTTGACCATCTCCGGAAGCGTGCTTTCCGGTGCAGAAACAGGAGAAGTGTACGTTGAAGCAGCTTTCTTCGAAGAAAATTTCTCGGCATCCTCGGTGATGAAGTACAACATGAGTGTTCTGCAACTTTGGGGCAAGAGTCAAGCCTTGGGCGACGGCGACCGGTTTGAGATCACCCTTGACATGAGCAGCCTTTACACTGCGGAGCCTCGTTCTCAGCGCGTTTACATCAAGTATTACGAAGGTGATTACCCCAACGAGCGATGGGTCACCATCAAATGGATCGAACTGAGCCTTCCGGCCTGTCAGGGCTTGGAGGCTGACCCGCAAGCGATTGAGGCAGGTGGCGAATTCATTCTCGACGCCAACGGCGATTGTCAGTGGGACGGTGCATGGTCGTACGACCCAACCACCGGCCTTTGGACGGACAACACCCAGACCGACAACGGCGGCGACGACGTCTCGAGTGGCTTGGACACCACGATGCTCCTCATCGGTGGCGTTGTTCTTCTGCTCATCGTCTTTGGTACGCTGATGTTCATGCGCCGAGGCGGCGACGACGACGAAGCCTTTGCAGGTATGGACAGCGGCTTTGGTGCCGAGGCTTTGGACCCAACCGAGCAGTACGTGCAGCAGTTGATTGCTCAAGGCTATCCTGAGGAAACTGCGAGAGCCTTTGCAGCCCAATACGTGGCCGGTGCAGCAGCACAGCCAGAAGCAGCGGCACAGCCAGCAGCAGCCCAACCGGCGGCAGCAGCACAACCGGCCGCTGCCTTTGACCAGGCGATTTACGAACAGTATTACCAGCAGTTCGTCGGCCAAGGCTATGATGCAGCGACTGCGGCCGCTTATGCTCAGCAATACGCCATCCAATACGCCCAATCACAACAATGATGTCGAGCGCCTGAGGTGCTTTGATGTCGGTTGAACTTGGACGTATGAGGCGTCATGCTCGCCTTGCCCGCTGGATGGGCATCATCGGCTTGCCGCTTGGCCCGCTCATGGGGGTCGGAATCTTGCTTGGCTTGCTCGGTTTTGCCCTCAACCTCCATGTCTGGGAGGAGGGTGCGGTTTCAGAACACCACGAGCTCCACCACATGGTTCGCAGAACCTTTGGTTGGTGTTTAGCGGCCGTCATCGTGCCGATGCTGATGATGATTGCAGGTGGATTTTTCCACGTGTTGCGCTCATCTTGAATGAGGGCAAGGCGCTCCAAAGCGCCGGTGCGTGCTCACTCTTCCTCGTAGGGTTCGAGGGGTGAGTCGTCGTGCTCCTCTTCAACCCCTTCAACCAGGTGAGATTCAAAGTTGGGTAGGCGCAGTCGCCAGTTATTGGGCAGGGATTTCCCGTTATCGATGATCTTCAACGTGCGTTCTTGCCAGGCCGTGGGTTTTCGCTGCATGATGTACATGTAGAGCACCGAAGTTCGGATGTCTTCGTCAAGGACGGTGTAGCCTGTGGCGGCTTCGAAGTTCATGGCACGAAGCAGATTGAATGCAGGACGGTTGATGATTTGGAACCAGCGTTTTGCATTTCGCATGCACACCATGATGACGATGAAAATGACGAGGGTGTTCAAACACAGTGTGCCAAGGGACGGCTCGCCAATACCTTGGAGCATGACCACGAGGAGCAGCAGGATAGGAACGGCCGTGATGAGGAAGATGAAATTCTCAGACATGGGCGGCTTTCGCATTTTTTGGCGAATGGCTTCCCACCCATCGTGATGTCTCTCGTAGGGCTTGAAAATATCCTTCTCTTGTTGCGCCGCCGCCGCTCGAACAAGTTGCAAGAGTCCGTTGATTTTCCGAAATTGGGTCATGCCGACGTCCATGTTGTCGTCCAGAATGGATTGGAGTCTTGCTTGGGCTTGGGCGTATTCTCCCATGTCGGCGAGGATCGAGGCCATCTCGACCACGGGGGTGACTTCGCGAGGGGCGATTTCCCGGCAGTCTTGCCACCAGTGCAGCGCATCGTGAAGCATACCGAGGTCGTCGGCCATGAGGCGACCACCTCGCACCCACATGTCCATGCGTGAGGGGTCAAGAGCGATGATTTTCTTCACAGCGGAAAGGGCTTGGGCAGCCTGTGCCATCGTGGCCGGTACACCGGGGGGTGGCAAGCAAGCGTCGACGTAAACGGACCATGCTTCCAAATGTTCTGGGTCCAGTTTTGTCGCCTTTTTTGCTTCCTTCTTTGCGAGGTCTCGGTCGCCTTCATCGAGTGCTTCCAGCGCATTGAGGTAATGCGATTCAGCACTCATGTCTTCACGTCCGTTCAGTCATCTTTGCGCTCAAACTTCCGAGGCGGTGTCCTGAAATCGCGCGGTGGTTGATTGTGTGCATGGCCTGAGCGTTTCCCCCTAGCTCTGCGGGGTTGAACATCTGAGGATTGGCGATGTTGGGGGCGAGAACC
>JAYYBT010000006.1:0-9930 GCA_036162675.1 Thermoplasmatota archaeon | reverse complement strand
TGGGTTGGTGGAAAGCGAGGTGACGGCAAAGCCGGTGGCGCCTTGAAGACCGTGAGCGCCCAGGAACTCGGAGCCATCGCCATTGAAGGTGCGCTCGAGAAGACAGGGACGTCCCCTGAAGCAGTGGACCATGTGGTCATGGGCTACGCTCTGCAGACCTGCTCGCAATCCATCTACGGGGCACGACACGCCGGCCTCAAGGCAGGCATTCCCCAAGAAGTGCCCATGCTGACGCTTTCTCGTATCTGCGGCTCCGGCATACAGTCCATCGTCTCGGGCGCCCAGATGATCATGCTCGGCGAGGCCAAAACGGTGGTTTCTGGCGGCATGGAAAACCTCTCTCAAGCCCCGCACATCCTTCGCGGTGCTCGAGACGGATGGAAACTCGGTCGCTCCCCCAAGGTCGAGGACTACATGATGACCAACCTGCAGGACATGACCTGCGGTTTGTTCATGGCTCAAACTTCTGACGAATTGTGCCGACGAAAGGGCGTTACTCGTGAGGAAATTGATGCCTTTGCGGCCCTTTCACACGCACGAACAACAGCGTCCATCGACAACGATGTGTTCGAGCAGGAAATCGTTGCGGTGACCATCAAATCACGACGAGGTGAGACGGTCTTGACCCACAAAAATGAGGACCACGTTGTTCGGGGAACCACACAAGAATCCCTTTCGGGCCTTCCCACCGCTTTTGGCCCCGAATCTTTTGTCACCGCAGGCAACGCTTCCGGCGTGGTTGATGGTGCTGCGGCCGTGGTCATCAAATCAGCCAGCCAAGCCGAAGCCGACGGTGATGCACCGCTTGCACGCATCGTTTCCTGGGGTATCGTTGGGCTTGAGCCCGCCATCATGGCCTACGGTCCGGTGCCTTCCTCTCAGCAAGCCCTTGAACGAGCAGGGTTGAGTGTTGACGACATCGACCGATGGGAAATCAACGAAGCCTTTGCCGGCCAAGCCGTGGCCTGCATCAACGACCTCGGCATCGATGTTGAGAAGGTGAACGTGAACGGTGGAGCGGTCGGTCTTGGCCACCCACTCGCCGCCACCGGTACCCGCTTGGTGCTCACCCTCGCCCATGAACTGCGTCGCTGTGGTGGACGCTATGGTGTGGCAACGGCCTGCATTGGCGGTGGACAAGGCATTGCCATGGTGATTGAATCCATCAACGGCTGAGTTGTGTCACGTCCATTACGTAGCGCACCAAGACAATCGCAACAAGGAGCATGAAGACCTTCATGATGTTCTCTTGGCTGATGCGCTCAATGCCGAATTTCGCTCCAGAGGTCGCCCCGACGTAGGCCAACAGTGGAAGCGGCAACAACCACCACGCCTTGGAGGAGAGTTCGCCCAACAAGCCAGACGGTGCGGTGGTCAGCAAGGCGAGGATGGCCACTGGTACGACGACCATCATGATGGAGAGGCTGGAGCCGATTGAGGTTCGAGCATTCAAACCGGCTTGCTGTTGGAGCACCGGGACGTAAATCACGCCTGCGCCGATGCCAAGAACAGAGGAGAGCGCACCGCCGATGCCGCTACCAATACGCAAGGGAAAATGATGAATCGTGGAGGTTCGTTGGGCTGGTTCAACATCCTGCGAAGCCTCGTCGGCGTTGTGCTTCTTCCACGTCTTGACCAACGCCCACACCAGCATCACGATGGAAAGCAGTTTGAACACGGTGTCAAGGTCATCGCCCAAGGCGTTGACGATGCCCACGCCCACCAAGGCGCCCACCAAGGCACCGTAACGAGCAGATTTCGTTGCTTCTTCATCAAAGAAGCCTTCTTGCCGGTGTTTTCGTCCACTGCCAATGCTGACGGACCATGTCAAACCCAAGGATACAGCCAACAGCGTGCCATCGATGGGCCAACCTGCTCCGTAGTGCAAAAGCGGCGCAAAGAGCATCCCACCGCCCATGCCAACCGGTGCAAAAACGAACGCGATAAGGAACACTCCGCTCATCACCAGCACCGCTTCCAGCACATTGCTCACCTCTGATTTGACTCCGTTCTTGGCCATTGCTGGTGCAGGTTGTTCATGATGTTGCCCATTAAATGGAAGTTTGTGCATTGAGAAGGTTTCATTAGGTAAGTCACGGTGCACCGTCCATGGATACAATGACCATCGTCGCCATCGCCGTTGCTGGTGTCTTCGCCCTGATTTTGATTATCTGGTTCTTTTCAACCTGGAACCGCCTCATCAATTTGGATGAGAATGCACAGAACGCGTGGAACAACATCGACGTTTTGCTCAACCAGCGCTATGACATGATTCCCAACATGGTGAACATCGTCAAGGGCTATGCCGAGCACGAAGCAGGTATTTTTGACCAATTTGCACAGGCTCGTCAAACGGCTGCTGGTGCCCTTGCACAAGGCGACGTCGCCGGCGTCGCTGCTGCTGAAGGCATGCTCGCTGGCATGCTTCCCCGAATCAACATGGTCGCTGAGCAATACCCTGACCTCAAGGCCAACACGAACTTCTTGAACCTGCAAAACCAACTTGTTTCGCTCGAGAACCAAATCGCAGACCGCCGAGAATTCTACAACGCTGCCTCGACCAACTTCAACAAGGCCATTCAGATGATTCCATCCAACATCGTGGCCAACATCAAGGGTTGCGTTCGCCGTGAACTGTGGTCCGTTGAAGGCGTTGCCCGAGAGAACGTTCAAATCTCGTTCTGAAACCGTTTGGTTGTCGGTCTTGAGCCGAATGCATGAGGGTCCTCCATGTCGGCTGCACCTGTGATTGATGTCCGAGAAAACCTACGTTTACTCGGCACGGCTCACATCGCCACCTCTTCGGTGGAGGCGGTGCGTCAGCAGATCTCCGAGTACCAACCCGATATCGTGGCGGTGGAGTTGTGTCAAAGCCGCCATGATACCTTGGTGAGCGACCGACGGTTGGACAAAGAGGGCCTGCTCAAAGTGATGAAAGAAGGCAAGGCACCGATGGTCTTGCTGCAGTCCATGCTCTCGGCTGAGCAACGAAAACTCGGCATCAACGAGGGCCAGCAACCCGGCGCGGAATTGCTCGCAGCGGTTGAAGCCGCAAACGAAGTGGGCTGTGAAGTGGCCTTGGTCGACCGGGACATCCAGACGACCTTGCGTCGTGCGTGGAAGCGAATGAAACTCAGAGAAAAGTGGCGACTGTTGACCTCTTTGTTGGAGGATGAGGATGAGGACGAAGACCTTGACGTCAATGAATTGCTTCAGGACAGTGATTTACTGTCCTCCATGATGGAGGAACTCAAGGGTTTCTCGCCCGGTGCGGGTGAGGTGCTCATCGACGAGCGAGATGCCTACATCGCTTCCAAGTTGAACGGACTTGACGGCGAGAAACGTATTCTTGCCGTGCTGGGAGCAGGCCATCTCAACGGTGTCGCCGAAAAATTGAGCGATGCGCCTGATTCTATAGATTCCTCGCACCTTGAGGAACTGCCCACACCTTCCGTTGTCCGACGCTTCCTACCGTGGGCTTTGCCGCTCATCATGATCGCCGTGTTGGCGGGCGTGGTCTCAACCAGCCGGGACATCGACTGGTTGACGTTCTTCACCGTTTGGACCGCAGCCAACGCCGTCTTCGCCGCCCTGGCCTGTCTCATCGCCAGAGGCCATCCGCTCGCCATCTTGACGGCAGCGCTCGCTTCGCCCATCACGTCACTCAATCCAGCCCTTGCAGCAGGATGGTTTGCAGGTTATGTTCAACTCAAGTTGGCTGAGCCCACCGCTGAGGATTTGCAACAATTCCTCAAACTCGATGACCTCTCCTCGTTTTGGTCCAACCCGGCCGGAAAGGTGTTGCTGGTTACGGCACTGACCAATCTCGGTTCCATGCTGGGTGCTTGGGCCGCACCGCTGATTTTGCTGGGCGGGCTTGGCTTAGGCTGAATCCAAATTGAGAGCGGCGAAGACGTCCGCATGTTCCCGCACATCGTGAACCCGAACGAGGTCAATTCGCATCTGATGGGCGACCGCTGCGAGTCCCAGAGTGCCTGCGAGTCGGTCGGCGGGATTGGATTGGCCGGTCAAATGCCCGACCACGCTTTTTCTTGAAACGCCCCACAGCAGGGAGCCTTCGGAGGACAGGAGTTCTCGGCCCGAACGCAAGAGGGCGATGTTGTGGTCTTGGGTCTTCCCGAAACCGATGCCGGGGTCAACACAAATCAGCTCTGCTGGATGGCCTCGCTGCACAAGGTTTTGCTTGACTGACTCGAGCATTTCACCGACCTCCCCTACCACGTCGTCGTAGGTTGGGTTGGCTTGCATGGAGCCGGGCTCTCCCTGCATGTGCATGATGCACACGGCACACCCCGTGCTGAGGACGAGGTCCACCATGGCAGGCGTTCGCAATCCGGAGACATCGTTGACCATGTCTGCGCCAGCTTCCAAAGCCGCACGAGCGACGTCCGCATGGCGTGTGTCAATCGAGATGAGACCGTCCGGACGAGCAGCACGCAACCCCTCAATCACCGGTAGAACGCGTTGTTTTTCGGTCTCAATGCCCACAGGCTCGGCCCCAGGCCGTGTTGATTCACCACCCACATCGACCCAAGTTGCGCCGGCATCCCACATGGCCAATCCGCATTCAATGGCTGCCGTGCCCGAGGTTCGGCTGCCTTCGAAGAAGGAATCATCGGTGGCGTTCACGATGCCCATGATTCGTGGGGCGCCATCATACTTCAGCGCCTTGGCAATTTGTCCTCGGCGTTCTGCTGTGCGTCCGAAGTCCGAGGTCATTGACCCGCCCAGTTCGGCAGGTTTGATAAGTTGTTACGAGGAACGGGTGTGCATGTCCGAGGAGGATGCATTGCTGGAAGGCGAGGCTCTTTCAGAGGGCTATGCTGCTCAACCAGCTAGCGAGTTGCCACCTGATTGGGAGTTTGCTGAGCGAATTTTGAGGCGATTGAATCCACGAAATCCGCAGCACGTCTACGATATGGCGGCCAAGGATTCCAAGAATGGAGGCATGTTGATCACCCTCATGGTCGTCGTTTGGTGGTTGTTCATCGGTGGAACGAACGACGACTTGGCCAACGGCATTTCCGTGTTCTTTTCCTTGAATTTTGAACAGGCAGCCCTCGCCGTCATGGTGCTCTCGTTGTTTTCCGCTCTCCTCACGGAATTCAGCAGGGACATGGGCAAAATTTTGCCTTCTACGGCCGCGGGCGGTATGCTGATTTTGGCTGGCCTTTACGTGGCGGAACCATTGGTGACGGCGCTTTTTATCGCTGATGCAGACTTTGACATGCAAGTTGGCGTGTGGCGAAGCATTCGCTTGGGCATTCTCTGGGGCGGAACCACCTACGGCTCAAATTTGATTGTCAACGCCCTGCTGCTCAAGTGGCTCATCCGCTTCATGGACGCCAATGACTATGATTTCTCAGACCGAAACGAGCGGACGGCTGCTCCAAAAGGCGGTCAAATCAGCGCTCAAGATTGAACGCTACCCTCTTGAAGACGAGGCAGGTCGTCGTTGCATGAGCCCCACTCCGTTCAACGTGTTGAGGCTTGGTTACCGCAAAGGGCGAGATCCTCGTATAACCACCCATCTTGCCTTGGTTTCCCGAGCACTGGGCGCCACGAATTTCTTGCTCGCAGGCGACGAAGACAAGGAGCTGTTCGAGAACATCGCTTCGGTGAACGACCGCTTTGGGGGCGCGATGACCTGCGAGCACGTTGAGGGCGCCATGGGCTGGCTTCGCCGATTTACCCAACACGATGCCGGTGATGGCGAACCCGGTGTGGCGGTTCACTTGACCATGTACGGTGAGCCCTACCGAGAAGTGATACCTCGTATACGCCGCGATCGGCCTGTGGTGGTCATCGTCGGGGGCGCAAAGGTTCCCAGTGATGTCTTCGAATACGCTCAATACAACGTGGCCGTTGGCAATCAACCGCACTCCGAAGTGGCGGCGCTGGCGCTGTTCATGGAGGGTTGGTACGGCCAAGGTGGGACCGAGCGACACTTCGCTGATGCACGCCTTGTCATCGAGCCTTCCGCTCGTGGTAAGTCGGTCATTGACCACGACCGAGAGAAGGAAAGTTAACAATTTCTTACTTAAGCGGCTGCGGTACAAATTATCGCCATTTCCTTGCCAAATTTCTTTCCTGATTTCATCAATTTGCGCACCCAAGCATTATGGGGGGCCTTTTCCGACAAAATCCAATGTTGGGGGGCGGCATCGCGAATACGCGCTCTCTACCGGCGACCCATCGCCTGTACAACCCCTCTCCACTGGATATACCCGATGCCGCAGACGGCCTTGCTAGCGGCGCCCCTCTTCCTGAGGGTGCATCCGGTGCAGGCGTCCTCTTGACGGCGGATGGAGGACGCTATCCCGGGGAGTTGTTTGGGGCGAACACCATCGGTTCGGGCGAACTTGTCTTCACCACCGGCATGATGGGCTATCAGGAATCTTTGACCGACCCCTCCTTCGCCGGACAGGTGCTGACGTTCACCTATCCGCTGATCGGAAACTACGGCGTTCACGCCGGTGCCTCAGAGTCAAGCAACGTATGGCCAAAGGGCGTTGTTGTACGCCACGCCATGCACCAACCGGACCACCGCCATTCCATTGGCACCGTCGATGAATTCCTGCGACTTCACGGTGTTCCTGGTATTCACAAGATCGACACGCGGGCCATCACCAAGCGGGTTCGTGAACTGGGAACCGTCCTTTGCGTGTTTGGGCCGGTCGAGCGCGAGGATGAGATGAAAGCTCAATTGGAAACACTGACCTCCCCGGAGTTGGAGGATTTGGTGGACGAAGTCTCCATCGATGAGCCGCTTGAGTTGAATCCCGGTTCAACCGATGAACTTGGGGGACGAAAGCCTCGCCTCGGCGTGCTTGATTGCGGCGTGAAGCACAACATTCTGCGCCATCTCTGCATGGTCTTCGATGTGGTTTGGTGCCCGCCTGATATGGACTATGACCGGCTGCGAATGGACTACGCTATCGACGCCTTGTTCTGCAGCAACGGGCCGGGCGACCCCGCCCATCCCGGAAAAGCCACGGCTGCTCGCAACACGCTCGCCCGGGCCGTGCAAGACGGTCTGCCGGTCATGGGTATCTGCTTGGGCCACCAACTCATGGGTCTGGCTTCAGGCCTGCAAACGTACAAGATGCGATACGGCCATCGTGGGGCAAACCAACCCGTGGTGGACCTTCAGGACCAAACGGTCTCCATCACGAGCCAAAACCACGGCTTTGCCGTCGCTCACCCCAACGATGGCATGCTCGCAGCCCACCCCACCGGTGCGACCTCGCCTCCCGTTTCAAACCAACACGGCTCTGAGGTTGAGGTTCGCTACATCAACGCCAACGATGGCACCGTGGAGGGTCTCGACGTCATTGGAAAGCCCTGTTTCACGGTCCAGTTCCACCCTGAGGCCTGCCCCGGTCCTCACGATGCGGCTCCGCTCTTCCTTCGCTTCCGTGCCATGGTGGACGCCCATTTGGGAGGTGAGTCCTAATGCCTCGCCGAGACGACCTTGAGACCATCATGGTCTTGGGCAGCGGTCCCATCAAAATCGGCCAGGCTGCTGAGTTTGACTTCTCTGGCTCTCAAGCCGTTCGTGCGCTTCGTGAAGATGGCTACAAGGTCATTCTCGTTAATTCCAACCCCGCTACCATCCAAAACGACCCGGAGATGGCGGATGTCGTTTACATCGAGCCATTGCTTCCCCAGACCATCGCCAAAATCCTCGAGAAGGAACGCCCGTGTGCGTTGCTGGCGGGCATGGGCGGTCAGACGGCGCTCAACATCGCCAGTGAACTCTCGCACAACGGTACGCTCGAGCGGCTTGGCGTGGAACTCATCGGTTCGGATTTGGACGCCATTGACAAGGCAGAAGACCGTGAGCTGTTCAACAAGGTCTGCGAATCCATCAACCTCCCCATCAGCCAAGCCGTGGCCTGCAATTCCATCGACGAGGTCATTGCAGCCGCCGAACTCATCGGCAGTTGGCCGATCTTGATTCGCCCAGCCTTTACCCTGGGCGGTTTGGGTGGTGGAACGGCTCGGGACATGGGCGAACTCGTTGAAATCTCCCAACTCGGTCTTCGTAATTCCCGCATTTCACAGGTGCTGATTGAAGAGTCTATTTTGGGCTGGCAGGAACTCGAATACGAAGTGATGCGGGACGAAGCCGATAACGCCACCATCGTCTGTACCATGGAAAACATCGACCCGATGGGCGTTCACACGGGAGAATCCACCGTCGTCGCACCGCTTCAGTCCTTCAGCGACGCTGACCACCAGCGCCTTCGAAACCAAGCTCTTGCGCTGATTCGGGCCCTGAACATCAAGGGTGGCTGCAACGTCCAATTTGCCTTCAACCAGTTCACCGGTGAAATCCGCGTCATCGAAGTCAACCCCCGTGTCTCACGTTCCTCAGCTCTCGCCTCCAAAGCGACTGGCTACCCCATCGCCCGCATGGCTGCTAAAATCGCCGTTGGCTACACGCTGGACGAGCTTCCCAACCCCATCACTGGAGAGGGCACAACCGCTGCTTTCGAGCCCACCTTGGATTATTGCGTGGTGAAAATCCCTCGCTGGCCCTTTGACAAATTCCGAACGGCGGACCGAACCTTGGGGACCTCGATGAAATCCACCGGTGAAGTGATGGCCATCGGCCGTAATTTCGAGGAAGCCTTCCTCAAAGCATGGGCTTCGCTCGAGCAGGGGTGTGCTCACCCTCGTCCGTTGACACGAGCGGACGAATCCGAGGGCGAAGGCATGTCCCAGCGCGCACACGAGCCCCTACCTGACAACACGCTGGTGGAATGGTTGGCTGTGGCGACCGACCGGCGCATGGGGGCGCTTATCGAGGCCTTCCGACGAGGTTGGACCGTTGAGAAGGTTCACGAAATCACGCGTGTGACTCGCTGGTTCCTGTATGGCTTTGAGCGCCTGGCGCACATGGAGCGCAGCATCGTTGAGCGTGGTGTCTCTCCTGCGGAGTTGACCGAAGAAGAACTTCGCCTCTGGAAGAGTCATGGATTTAGCGATGCGCACATCGCCGATGCGCTTGCGGGTTTCCCGCCAGAGGGTCTGAAATCCCTGGCCTCGGGCCAAGACGAGCGTGCCGTTATGCTTCGCCGCCATCAGGTGAAACTCCATCCCGTTTACCGAATGGTCGATTCGTGTGCGGCTGAATTTGCGGCCAAAACGCCGTATTACTATTCCACCTACGAGCCTCACGGCCTGCCGGGTATTGACCTGCTACCCAACATGGAGGAGCGGACCAAGGAGCGTCTCGTCGCTATCGGTAGCGGACCGATTCGCATCGGCCAAGGCATCGAGTTTGACTACGGATGCGTCCACGCCGTCAAGGCCATTCGTGAGGCTGGAAAAGATGCTATTCTCATCAACAACAACCCAGAGACGGTCTCCACGGATTTCGACACGTCGGACCGTTTGTACTTCGATCCCCTGACCTTGGAGTATGTAAGTGAAATTTTACTCCGCGAACAGGCCCACGGAATCCTGCTTCAGTTCGGCGGTCAAACCGCCATCAATCTCGCCCTGCCTTTGGAGGCTCGCTTGCCCGATTTGGAAGCCAACGGTCTTGACCTTGCCATCATGGCAACCTCTTGCGACGCCATTGATGAAGCCAGCGACCGTGAGCGCTTCGAAGCCTTTGCCAGCCGACACGGCCTGCGCATGCCACGAGGTGCTACCGGAACCTCTGCCGATGACCTGCGTGCGGCGGTGGAAGAAATCGGCTTCCCCGTGCTTGTACGGCCCTCCTATGTCTTGGGTGGCCGTGGCATGGAAATCCTGTCCAATCAACAGCAACTCGATGGCTACCTGCGTGAGGCATACCTCGCCCCGGACAAGCCGCTGCTCGTGGACGAGTACCTTGGCCATGCAACGGAAATTGACGTCGATGCGGCCTCGGACGGCGAGGAGGTCCTCGTTGGC
>JAYYBT010000005.1:0-14976 GCA_036162675.1 Thermoplasmatota archaeon | reverse complement strand
AAGAACAGCCGAGTCCTTGCCACCGGAGACAGCGACCAAGACCGTGGTGTGTTCGCCTTTCTTGAGCGGTAATTGCTGACGCAACTCCTTGCTGATCTTTTTGCGAACCGACTTTGCAAGGTGTTTTCCACAGAGGATGCGCCCGGAATACGCCTGTTCAACCACAGCGGGTTTGTCGCAAGCGTCACACGAGGGGACGGTGAACAACCCCTCCGAGGATGCGCCTGCCATGGTGGGGGCTCAACGGACGTATGGTTTCAAATCAGCGGCAACTGGGCGGCCGTCTTTTTCGGGATTTGCAACTTGAATATCTAAATTGAAAAATCAAATAATCAATTGAAATATTCCACCTGTTTTTTGGCCACGACTTTGCTCGGGCAAGGCCAGGATTCACTGCATTTCAGCGGACTGAAAACGATTCATGGTTCAATCAGTGAGCCTCTGGAAACTTATTTTCCAGTTGGAAAAAAGCGAAAGGTGTCCAAACCGCCATATTTGCTCGGTTGAGCGCAAAACTTCTTGAAGGCTACAGCGCTGTCAATCAGGTTGAGCAGGCATGTTGCAACGTCTTCTGGGGGAGTTTCTCAAGATTGACGGCGTTGAGCAAGCGATGATGATGGACGACCGCGGGAAACTGCTTTCCAGTGTCGGCCCTGAAGGTCAACTCCCGCCCGTTGAGCGGGCGGTGGAGTTGGCAGTCGCTGCCCTGGATGCGGTTCAGCATCACGACCAAGGTGACTTGCATGAACTCTGGGTCGAAGGCGATGACCAAGTCCTCATCGATGTATTAACGCCGTACAGGATCGTGATGTTGAGCGGTTCAAACGGTAACATCGCGAGGTGGAGGCACTCTGTAGACCACCTCCGCCCTCAACTGGCAACAACCCAAGAAATGTAGGTGAACAAAGATGTTTGAACTACCAGCAGGAAGACCCGTCAATCAAACCATCTCCCTCGAGGAAGGGGTGTTGCAACCCTTTGCTCACGGTGCCATTTCCACCTACCTCGGCCGCAGGAAAACGCCGGTGGGCCATCGACTCGTCCGTGGTGGACGGGTGGTCGGTTATTTGGCCGATGCCGAAGAGAAAAACACCTTGCTGGGTGGCGTGGAAGCCAAACAACGACTTGAACAACTCGAAGCGGAGCAGAAGGCACGGCTCCTCGGCTCGTCCTACACCATCGCTGAACTTGGTAGCCTTGCAGAACTCGTCCCCGAAGCCTTTGTCCACCAAGCCGACCGGCAAGGTCTGAAATCCTCAAGCAATGCCGTGGAGCGTTTACTTTCTCGTGACCTCTCGACCGTCATTCGCACCCTCGAAGCCAACGCTACGGTTCGTGGAGCGATGGCCATCGACAGCGGGATGCTCATCGACCACGTTGGCGACCTTCCCGGATTGGGCGAAGAAGAACGCCTGGCCAGCGAACTTCATGAGATGATGGCGTCCATGGGTGGGCAGAAACTTCACAGTCAATGGGGCATGAAAGGGCAAAGCCACTGGACGTTGCACACCGAGAACGGGGCGTTGCTCTTGGCTCAGAGCGGCGAAATTTCACTGGCGGTCTGGACTGAAAAAGACGCCAACCATGCTCGTCTTCTCTCCTCGGCTTCCATCGCTTTGGACGGGGACGTCGTAGCGGCGGGTGCTCATGGCTCAAAGATGCCCGAAGGGTTCGCACTGCGAGACGGACGAGGTGGCCCCGATGCGATCATTTCCATGCTGAAAGCCGGCGTGGAAGAGGAAGTGACCGGGCACATTCAGTCCGGCTCTTCCAGCAAAGCCGTGTCATTGGTGCTTTCGCGAGGTGTACCCGTTGCTTTGTGGGCGCCCGCCTTTGACGGTCAGGAAGAAGCGATGATGGCACTGACCGAGTCCAAAAGAAAAGTCCAACTCATTCGTTTCCCGTCGGGGACCATCGTCTCCTCGTCCTCCGGAACCGTGGAAACGTTCACGCTGTCCGGGTTCATTGAATCACTCGCCACCGTTCGAACCCGTTCTGAAGCACGGCAAGCCTCTCTCAAGAGCCTCCTTGACGACATGCTGGGGTTCCATGCTGGGCTTGAGTCCTTGCAGAAGCAACGTGCGAAGATGGCGTTCAAATCCGATGGAGCCGATGTCGCAGAGCCACTGCCCGTCATGCGGGATGAAGCGGTATCGGCGGTGGATGCGGGTCTCCGACGAAAACTGGAGAAAGCCGAACAGACCATCGACGAGCTCAACCGAGGTAAAGCGGTCTTGGAAGGTCAGTTGAAGGCGCTCGAGAAGAAGAAGGACGCCGCACAAATCGTCGCCAGAGAAGCGACGGAATCTCGCCAAGAAAACAGCACGGCCTTGGAAGAAGCGCATGCACAACTCAACACCATGCAGGTTGACCTCGCACAAGCACGAGGACAATCCGAGGAAGCGGAATCACGCGCCGAGCGGTTGGTTCGGCGTGTCAACGAACTGGAACATCAAGTCAGCGAACGTGCGGCTGAACTCGCCAAGGCGATTGGTGATGCAGAGAGCAGTGCTGAGTTGAAAGAAGCCATTGAGAGTCTATCGCTGAAAGAGGCCGAACTGCAAGCCAGTCTTGCAGAGGGCAGTGAACGCCTCAACACGATTCGAAAACAAAGCGAAGATGAGGAACGCCGGCTGCGGGTCCTGAGCGAACAGGTCAACACCAGCCGAGAGCGCCATGCACGGGTCCAATCGGACCTCCTCACCGCACAGGAGCAAGTGCATGTGAGCAACCTTGAACTCGAGGCCATCCGAACCGAAGAAAAGCACGCTCGCCAACGAACTGAAGAAGACCGTGTTCGGCGAGCAGAAGAAGAATCTCGCCGCTCAAACATTCAAGCAGAACTCCGAGAACTCATGGACGAACGTCGCCAAGTGCTCCGAGAACTGGGTGATTTGGGTGCACGCCGCGGCCACGCAGAAGCCGAACTCGCCTCCCTCGTGGACAAAGCCACCTCGCTGGCTGAAGCGCACGAAGAAGCCCTCGCCGACATCCAAGAAGCCGAACGCCTCCGAGCACGGCTTGCAGAAGAACCGCTTGCACAAGCCTTGCTGGACGATAACAACACCTTCCAAGGCCTTGGCCCTGTTTTGGAACGCCTTGAGCACGCACGAGGCCTCGGTTATTCGGTCACCATGCTCGACCGAGCCGTTGAACGTGCGCTCCAGGTCATTCAGGGCACGGTTGACCACGTCGCAGCAACACCTCGCCACCTTCTGTCCTCAGAGGTGATGACACTCCTTGAGCGTCAAGTGCCGCAAACAGCGGGTGCTGTTCGAGGCCTGGCTCGCTGGTCGGTGCAGCAACGCCTTGAGCAGCAATTGGGTGAAACCGTGAACCACGTGGTGGTTGATTTGGAGCACTTGCTGGAAGATTTCGACCGTTCCATCACGATGCTACGACGAATTCGCAATGTTCTCGAGCAAGTGGAACGGCTTGGCGCCCCCTCCCACGAGGTGCACGCCCTGCTCGCCAATTGCCAGCGACCCGAAGCGCTCCCAAGCCTTGCCCAAGGAACGAGAAAACTCATTCAGGTGGCCCTTGATGACATCTATCTTGAGGCCGACCAGCGCGATGCAGGCGAGGCCATCGGCTTGGAAGAAACGGCTCGGGTGCTCGAAGAACTCATCACCCAACTGGACGCTTCGGGGTTGACCGACGGTCGCCCGCGTGGCATGATGTGGGATTTCCAGCGCGATGGCTTGCTGCCGTTTGAGCGTGAGTCCATCCCGGCCGAGCACCGGATACCGGTGAATGAAGCCATGCTCAACGACCTTGAACCGCACTTGGTCCATGCAGAGGACGTCTCTGTTGTGGAGGCCACGAACGATGCTGTGGACGATGAGGGATGGTCACCGCTCCCACCGCCCGCCGATGATGAGGCGGTCATGGAGGAGGTCGCTACGACCCCTTCATCGACACCTTCCGCTGAGTTGGACGATGAACGCGCTCAGTTGGAGGCTGAACTTGCTCGCCTCGACGCTGAGCGAAGCCACCGAACCGCCCACGATCCCGTCGCCACACCGGCAAAGGACACGGCGTTGGCCGATTTGGAATCCAGACTCTCCGACCTTGACTTTTGACGATCGATATGTCGGCAGAAGCGACCACACTCATGGG
Source organism: Thermoplasmatota archaeon (assembly GCA_036162675.1). Classification (GTDB taxonomy): domain Archaea; phylum Thermoplasmatota; class Poseidoniia; order Poseidoniales; family Poseidoniaceae; genus Poseidonia. The sequence goes on along the minus strand of JAYYBT010000005.1, from coordinate 10,857 downwards.
GCGTGAAGAAGCGCTCGGAAAGCCCTACCCGCTGTGGATGGAGCGCTTGTTCCTGCTGGCGGCGGTGCTGGCCTTTGTGTACTCACATTCCAGCGTTCGCCAAGCGGTCGGCCATGATGTGTTGGGTCCTCTTGTGGCCTACATTGCTTATCCGCTTGCGCTGCTGGCTGTCGTTGAAATGGTTGGGCGCTTGCTTCAGCGCAGCAGAACCTCATAGTTGGGTGAAGTCCTTTGATTCCGGCTCGGGCGGGAGGCGGTTGGTGCGAGATTGGATGAACCCGATAACACGCTGCCATGGGATGAAGAAGCGGAGAACCGCCATGATGCTCAAGAAAAGCAGGGCGGAGATGACAAGACCGTAGGTTAGAGTCAACTCAATGGATTCAGAGACTTGACCCGCCCATTGACTTCCGGTTGTATCCGATACGATGGTCAGCAACACCTTGTGGAAGCCGAGAGCCACCATCGTGGCAACGGCGGTCAGGCCCAAGAAGAGGAAGGTGTGGCGCAGGTGGGTGTTGAGCACGTTGTCCATTTGGCGAACATACTCGGGGTCGCGCTTGCAGGATTCTGGCAGGCGGAAAGCGTATTCGAGGTTGCGGATAACACCGTAACTCGCTTCTTGGAAGACCATGATGAGCACGGCGATGAGGATCAAATTGAATTGCTCCTGCGTGACCAACTTAAGTCCGAACAACCCGATGGTGGGGTCCGAAGTTTGGCTCTCGAGTGTGGTCAGCGCGCCACCGTAGGCGCCCAGCTGAGATTTGATGAGCGGGAAGGTCAGGATGGCGTGAATGCCGAGGAATAACAGTGTGAAGCCGATGGCCCATGCAATGGAGCGGCGAGACAAGCCCCAAATGCCCCGAGTACCCATGATGACGGGAAGGAGATAGATGAAGAGAATCATCAGGGACATGATCATCAACAGCGGCCACTGAAGTGTTTCAAGTTCGGCGCTGTTCGGCAAACGCAGGTCAAAGGAAAACAGCATGCCAGCGAACCAAGAGAGCACCAAGCGGCCGACCAGCAACACGATGAGGCCGATGATGAAACCGAGTTTGATGCGTTGCTGAACCTTGGGTGATTGGAAGGCGATGAGCGCCATCGTGCCACCGAGAGCGAGGCCGAGGACCAACGGGACGAAGAATCGGCCCATGCCGCTCCGACCCTCGCCGGTGAGCCAGTCACCCAGGGGGAGTTGGTCAGAAATCAACAATTCAATGGAATCGAAGAGGATGGTGTGGTCGATGGAACCAACAACGTAGGTGGAGACCACTTCGAGGTACATGCCGATGAGGGCCACCGTGGCGATAACCTGCAGGGCAAGGATCTGCCATTGGCGTCGCAGATTCTTCAGATGAAGGGTGCGTGGCTTGGCAGCACCGTCAAGGTAGACGTCCGACTGAAGACCGACTTCGCCTGCCATCTCAGTACCCCCTCACCTGCATCAGTGCCTGGGACAAATCCATGTCCGGCATCCAGTCAATCACCTGTGCGCCCGACCCCGCAAGCGTGGTCAAACGGTTCTGTCGCTCGAGTTTCAAAACCTCATACGACATCCGAGGAATACGGCTGACGAGGCGTTCGAAATCCACGCTGGAAGGGGAGAGGACGGTCACTTCGTGGCCTCGGCCAACCAAATCCCTGACCGCAGCAGGGACCGTACCATCGCCCTCACAGGACGAGATGATGAACACCGGACTTCCCCGACTGAATCGTCCGCTCAGTGAATTGGTAACCGCCTGCAAAGGCATCGCGCCTTGTGGACGCACACCGGCAAGTGCACTGAGGATCTTGAAATACTGTTTGTCCCCTGTGTCGGGCGGTAAGTAGGAGAGTTTCTCGTCGTAAATGGCCAGAGCCACCGAATCACGGCGCTTGAGGAAGAAGGCTGCAAGGCTGGCGGCGGAGACGGTGCCCATTTCAAGCGGGTTCTTGAGAACCGTACCGATACGAGCCAAGTCACGACTGTCGAGGATGAGGTAGAGGTCGGTGACGGCGTCCCGACACTTTTCGTTCACCATCAGATCACCGGTGCGTGCAAACGCTTTCCAGTTGATGTTCTTGAACGGGTCGCCGGGCACATATTCCCTCAGAGAATAGAATTCAGACCCTTGGCCAGGTGTGCGCAAGGTGGTGGCACCGGTGTACATTTTGGGGGTTCGACTGCGGAGGAAAGCCTCCTCGATGTCTTTGATTTGTGGAAAAATGACGATGTCGCTGTGGTGGTCAACGTACATCTCCTCCACCCCGAGGTTGAACGTGTTTCGTGCCCGCAGGGAGACCGGCCCGATGGAATAGTGGCCTCGAAGCGGGCAGCGCAAAACATAGCGAATACGTGCACTCTCACCCGGACGGAGGTTGAGCTGCATTTGGTTGAGGCCGCTTCGCAATTTCATTTCGTGAGGAATGTTGTCGTAAATGTCAAGCATCTGCGTTTTTCGATTGCTCCGGTTGGTCACCAAGAGTTCAACGTACAGGTCGTCGCCCTTGTACAGGTTATCTGCGGACAAAGTTCGTTGCACTTCCACATCGCCGTGGCCCGAAATCCAGGAATTCACCACGATGAACGCGATGAGGCTCAACCCGAGGATCATCATCTGCTGATTGGAGATCATCATCCCGATGAGCACCAACGCAATCCCGCCGGTGAAGGTGAAGGCTGCTTTACGTGTCCACATCGTCTCACCTCACTGACGTCCCCACGCCTTGATTCGTTTGACCAGCGCCACCGTTTGCTCAAGCGTGTATTTATTGCTGGATTCAACGGCGAATTTTGCCAACACCGGGTCGTTGATCATCGACACGAGTTCGTTGGCCTTCATCGCTTGGAATTCCTCACGGTTCAGCCCGTTCTGGTTGCGCACCTTGGAAAGGAAGACCTGTCGAATCTTTTCCACTTTGGAGTAGTAGGCGTAGCGGTTCGCATCACCAAACCCGTAGTAGATGATGCTGAAGACGTGCCGCCACGGCTCGGGGTCTCGCTTCTTGATGAGCACCGCTTCAAAGGTGATGAACAGGATGAGGAACAGCAGGAGCATGGCCAGACCTTCACCCGTGAAGTAGACCAAGAGGAAGTAGACGGTGTTGTAGGAATCAGCAGCGAGTGCACTCTGTGGGTGGCGGGATTCGTCGAAAATCACCATGGCGTTCTCGGCAGGCTCGCCCACCTCATCCACACGCTCGCTCATCAAGGCTTCAGCGATGAAATCAAGCGCCCACTTGCGATTGTCGTTGGCGGGCATCAGGGTGTCGGTCGGGCCGTATTTGCCCTCGTTGAAGCCTTCGTAATCGTACATGGCGTTGATGAGGGCCGAGCCGTCGGCGACGAACACGACTCGGCCGCCGTCGGTGGGTGAGCAACTGGCTCGGGCGCAGGCCTCGATGCTGAGGTTGAACTGGCCCCAACGGTCGGGCGTTTCTGGCGTGATTTCGTTGCCCACCCAAATCTCGCCATCGCCGTTTACGTCAACCGTGGCTTCGTTGCTGGTCAGCGCCCGCACGGCGACTTCGGAGAGCGGGCCGCGAACACCGGGGATGACCTCAAGACCGGTGATGTTGTTGAGCAGGAGTTGGTAGGTGCCGTTGTAGTCGACACGGCCGTTGATCATGTGTTGTTCACACAACGGCGCCTCACCGGTGACGAAACTTTGTTCGTCAAGTTTGGAACAGGGGTGCTCACCAGGGCCCCCCGCTGTGGCCCAGCGTTCATGGGTGGAGAGGGTTGACGGGTCCAGTTGGGTGCCGTTCATGCCGCAAGGGTTGCTTTGAACACACATCCAGACATAGTTGAAATCGAGTTCGGTGGCGTAGGTGGTGTCAAACACCTGCTCGCCCGTGTAGCGAATGCCAAAGGCCTCGGCGATGGTGTTGGCGTAGCCATAGTCTTCGAAGATCATCGCAGTGCCACCGGCCTCAACAAATTCCACGATGGCGTTGATTTCCGAAGGCGAGTAGCCCGCACCCGAAGCGATGGTGATGAAGCCATCATCGTCGAACTGGGGCAGGGAAAGCGTGTCACGCTCAACACCTGCGAGCACATAGGTGGTGTTGCGAGGGTCCTCAATATCGGCGAGCAGCAGCGGGCTGCTCACGAGCGAGCGAGTTTCAATGCCCATGTCCTTGATGTCCTCTCGGAAGGCGGACATATCGTTCCAGTCATCGTCGTAAGCGGAGAGTTGATTCGTGGCGCTGAGGTTGATGAAATTCAACAAAATCGTCATCAAAAGAATGAGCATGACCGCCCAAAACGACGCTTGAAGGGCCAACCTTCGAGCGTTGAAATTGGCAGGGAGGCCTAGCATACGAATCACTGGGACAGGATTCCCAGCCTTCCACGGCGCATGATGACTTTAGAAGGTTGTCCACCCCGGTGGAGAAAATGCTCATCCACACATCACGCAGAATCACGTGTTCAAATGGATTTTTTCAGCAATACGTGCGACGGCCGTGCTCGGAATTTTGACGATTCTACCCACGTGATCAAAGGGAAGAACGGTGGGGTCAATATCGGCTTCAACCTGAACCAAAAACTCGCTGACCAAGCCGGTGTTGAGGTCGACGTGCATGTCGGTCAGGACCCCCATGGGTGCGCCGGTTCGGTCCACCACGGTGTTTCCGAGGATTTCTCGACCAAAAATCGCCATGATACCTCGGCTCCTCGCTCGCTGTGGGAGGCTGGAATCTCATCAATGCGTCGGTGGCTCGGCCAGCCTCACATCGTTTCCATGCCGCGGCTGAAGTCTCGGTTTCGCTTGATGTTGGTCAACCCGGAGGTCAGTCGCGTCTCCATCTTCTGGTAGTACTCCAGCATGTCAGGGGTTACGGTGGGTCGCACTCGGGAAATGGCCTCCTCGAAATGCCCCTTAGTGACCTTCTTCTTGCCCGCACGCATACAGATGAGTGCTGCTTCTCGGCAAACGGCCTCGATATCAGCACCGGTAAAGCCGTCCATGCCCGTCAAGATGTCCTTAAACGAAAATTTGCTGAGCGGCATGCCTTCGCTGTGGATGTTGAAAATCGATTCTCGGGCACCAGCATCGGGCGGTGGAACGTGGAGAACTCGCTCAAAGCGACCGCTGCGTAACAAGGCAGGGTCAATCATTTCCGGACGGTTGGTCGCGGCCACGATGATGACGCCGTCAAGGGATTCAACGCCGTCCATGCTGGCGAGCAATTGGTTCACGACACGGTTGCCCACATCGCTGCCTTCTGAAGCGCTTCCGCCGCTCCTCATGGAGGCGATGGACTCGAACTCATCGAGGAAGATGATGGAGGGTGCTGATTGCTTGGCTTTCTTGAAAATTTCACGAATGGCTCGCTCGGATTCGCCAACCCACTTGGAGATGAGTTCGGGCCCTTTGATGCTGATGAAATTGGCTTGTGCTTCGTTGGCGATGGCCTTGGCCAGCAACGTCTTTCCAGTACCGGGGGCACCGAACAACACGATGCCTCGTGGAGGCTTGATGCCAAAGTGTTCGAACAGTTCGGGCTTGGTCAACGGCCATTCAACCGATTCTTTGAGGCGGTCCTTCACTTCCTGGAGCCCACCGACCTCGGACCAGCCCACCTCGGGCACTTCGACGTAGATTTCACGGAGCGCTGAGGGCTCGATGTCTCGGATGGCTTCCTTGAAATCATCCATGCAGACTTCCATCTTTTCCAACACCTCGGGCGGAAGCGTCTCTTCATCGAGGTCAATTTCCGGGAGGTATCGGCGCAAGGCACGCATGGCGGCCTCTCGCACGAGGGCGGCGAGGTCTGCACCGACGAAACCGTAGGTGTTGTCGAGCACCCATGAAATGTCAAAGTCGTCTGAAATCGGCATTTGTCGGGTGTGAACGTCCATGATTTCGCTGCGGCCTTCGCGGTCGGGGACACCGATTTCGATTTCACGGTCAAAACGACCTGGTCGTCGCAGGGCTGGGTCAAGAGCGTCCCGGCGGTTGGTTGCGCCGATGACCACGACGTTGTCGCGGCCTTGCATACCGTCCATCAGGGTCAGCATCTGAGCGACCACACGGCGTTCCACTTCACCCGTGACGTCTTCCCGCTTGGGACAAATGGAGTCTATTTCGTCGATGAAGACGATGGCGGGCGCATTATCGGCCGCTTCGTCAAAGATTTCTCGCAGTTGCTTTTCGGATTCACCGTAGTACTTCGAGATGATTTCAGGACCGTTGATGCTCTTGAAGTGGGCGTTGACCTCGGTCGCGACCGCTTTCGCGATCATGGTCTTCCCCGTTCCCGGAGGGCCGTGGAGAAGAACACCCTTTGGCGTGTCGATGCCGAGCCTTCGGAATAATTCTGGATGCTTGAGTGGCAACTCAATCATCTCACGGACCTTCTGAAGCTGCTGACCTATTCCACCGACGTCCTCGTAGGTGATGCCTTCGGATTGACCGACATCTTCCTCAGCCACGGCTTCGTCTTTGATGACAATCTCGGTATCGGTGGTGACCACCACGATGCCCTTGGGCACGGTTTGCACGACAGCGAAGGGCAGGGCCTCAGCAAAGAGGGTCATGCCGGGAATGAAAATTCGGTCGCCAGCGACCACGGGGCGCTTGGCGAGGCCTCGCTTAGCGAAGCCTTCGATGCCCGGGCCAAACTTGACTTTCTGCTTGTTGGCCATGACCGGTGAGATGGTCAATTTCTTGCATTCCTCGGCCTTCACCTTTCGGACGGTGACTCGGTCGCCGAGGCTGACGCCAGCGTTTTTGCGGATGATACCGTCCACGCGGATGATGTCCATTTTGGCGTCCTCGGGGCGACTGCGCCAGTAAATGGCTGCGGTTGAGCGTTCCTCGCCGCTGATTTCAACAAAGTCGCCTGGTTTGAGGTCCAAACCCATTTCGGATGAGATTCGAGCTCGGCCAAAACCGACGTCGGAAGGAATGGCTTTTGATACGCGAAGTTCGATGGTGTCGTCTTTGTCTGCCATGGTGTCCCCTCTCAAAATCAATGAACATTTTACGGTATATAATGAAATTCAACCGGGCCTTTGACCTGCTCGCAGAGAAGTCTACAGCAGGGCCACTATAAACCCAAGGCCCCATGTTCTTGAACGGCATAACCGAGGTCAAGGACCGCCTCCATCACATTCAAGAGACGGTTTGGATTCGCAAAACCATGACTCATGTTTTGGAAACCGGCTTGGAATACATGGAAATCAAGAACCCAACGGGCAAACCCGCTGTTCGCGGCTACAACATCATCAACGGCCAACTCACTTCGGCCAGCGATGGCTCGACCTTCCAGTCCACCAACCCCGCTCATTTGGCCGACTGCCTCGGCGAATTCCCACTCTCCACCCGAGACGACGTCCACGACGCCCTCCATGCTGCTCACGCTGCGTTCCCCGCATGGGCCGCCACGCCGGCACCCACCCGTGGCCAAATCATCGGCAACATGGGTCGCCTCTTGATGGAGCACAAGGACGCCCTGGTCGCGCTTGAAACCCGTGAAATCGGCAAGACCCTCAAGGAATCAGGTGGCGAAATCCAGGAAGCCATTGACACCTGTCTTTTCTTCCAGTCCGAAGGCCGACGGCTCTACGGCCAGACCGTCAATTCTGAACTCCCCGACAAGGAGTTGTTCACCTACCGACGCCCCCTTGGCGTTTGTGGCATCATCAACGCCTGCAACTTCCCCTCCGCCGTGCCCTTTTGGAAGATGATCCCTGCCATCATGTGCGGCAACACCTGCGTTTGGAAGTCGCCTCAGGATGCCCCCTTGCTCTCGTTTGCCTTGGCTCGCATCATGCACGAAGCAGGCCTGCCCGATGGCGTCATCAACCTCGTTCACGGCAAAGGCAGCGGTGCCGGCCAATACCTCGTCGACGCTGTTGATGAGGGTCTGGTCAACAAGATCTCCTTCACGGGCTCCACTGGCGTGGGCAAGATGATCGGTGAAGTCTGTGGACGCAACCTCGTCTCCTGCTCACTCGAATTGGGTGGCAAAAACCCGCTTGTCGTCATGCCTTCAGCCGACCTCAACAACGCCGTGGAAGGTGCCTACTGGGGTGCATTCGGTACCGCTGGTCAGCGCTGCACCAGCCTTGGCAACCTCATCATCCACGAATCGATTTACGACGAATTCATGGAGAAGTTCATGGCCAAGGTCAAATCCACCCGCATCGGCAACTCATTGGTGCACAAGGACGTGCTCTACGGCCCCATGCTTTCCGAGAAATACGCCAAGGATTTCCTCGCAGGCATCGAAATGGCCAAGGCCAGCGGCGCCACGCAACTGTGGGGCGAAGGACCCATCACGGCGGACAGCGCTCCTGAGAACTTCATGGGAGACGCTTCGGAAGGCGTGTTCATGTGGCCCCACGTCTTTGTGGACGTCACCGAGGACATGGACTGCTTCCACGAGGAGATTTTCGGCCCCGTGGTCACCGTGGTGAAGGCGAAGGATTTCGACCACGCCCTCCACCTTGCCAACGCCAGTCCCTACGGCCTGTCCTCGGCCATTTACACCAACGACCGCTTGGAAGCCTACCGCTACAAAACCGGCATCAAGGCCGGTATGACGGGCATCAACAACTCCACCACGGGCGCTGAGGCTCACCTGCCATTCGGCGGCGTCAAGGGGTCCGGAAACGGCACCCGTGAATCGGGTATTTGGGTCATTGAAGCCTATTCCTACTGGCATGCGGTCAACGACGAGTTGTCGGGTAAACTCCAACTCGCCCAAATGGACGTCGACGAAATTGAAATGGTCGAGGCCGAGGTCAATTGGTCGGAATTGGCCTAATATTCTACCAAAATCGGCCTGCGGCTCAATGGTGAACCTCAAAGACCCTGCGCCACTGGATGAGCATGTTCCCGTAGGGAACAGAGGGAATGTGAATGGGTGAAGGCATCAAACTCCCGGTCCTAAACGGGCTCGGGCGCACCAACCGAATCGACAACTGGTGGAGCCAGCCGATGGCCATGGGCATCGGGCTCACCGCTGCACTGATCTACACCTTCTGGCGCCTCTTCCTCTACGACGCCGACATCTCCTATGCTCTGCACGGAAGCACGGTCATGTCGCCCATCTTCTCGCCCAACGTCCTCGAATGGAGTCTCTTCGGCCTCAACGAGTGGAACCACCCGGAATGGGTCAACGCCGCCATCCTCGTGCTGTGGATTCCCTTTGGTTTCCGTGGCACCTGCTACTACATGCGCCGCGTCTACTACCGCACCTTCTTCGCCAGCCCAACCGCATGCTGGGTTGACGAGCCCGACATCAACAAGGCCATTGGCTACAAAGGCGAGAAGCGCTTGTTCATCTTCAACAACCTTCACCGCTATTTCCTCTACGCCGCCATGGTTATTCTGGTCATCAAGTGGTGGGACGTCACCCACACGATGCACTTCCACTCCGCCACCCACGACGGCTACGGTGTGTCGATTGGCACCTTCGTCATGGGCATTGAAGCCTTCCTGCTCACGATGTACGTCACCTCCTGCCACGCCCTGCGCCACCTGGCCGGTGGCATGCTCGACCGCTGGACCACCGGCATCAGCCGAGTTCGCGGCGTTCTCTTTGGCAAAATCAGCGTACTGAACCGCTCCCACGGGTTCTGGTTCTGGACGTCGTTGATTTTCGTCTTCCTTGGCGACCTGTGGGTGCTCGCCGTGGCCGAAGGTCGTTTGAGCGATATGGTGCTCTTTGTTGTGTGAGGTGAGATGATGAGCGAAAACACAACCAAACACGAATACGATGTCATCGTCATCGGAGCTGGCGGTGCCGGACTCCGTGCCGCTATTGAAGCAGCCCGCAGCGGCGCCAAGACCGCCATCATCACCAAATCCCTGCTCGGCAAAGCACACACGGTCATGGCCGAAGGTGGTTGCGCAGCAGCCCTCCAAAACGCTGACCCCCGAGACGGGTGGAAGGTTCACTTCCACGACACGATGAAAGGCAGCAAGTGGCTCGCCAACTGGCGAATGGCCGAATTCCACGCCAAGGAAGCCCCCGACCGTGTCCGTGAACTCGAGCAGTGGGGCGCCGTGTTTGACCGAACGCCCAAGAACCTCATCAACCAGCGAAACTTTGGCGGCCACACCTTCCCTCGACTCGCCCACGTCGGCGACGCAACCGGGCTCGAGATCATCCGCACGCTGCAAGAACGCGGCATCCACGAAGGGATTGACATCTTCATGGAATACACGGTTCGAAGCCTCTTGAAGGAAGGCGACCGGGTCACCGGTTGTGTTGCCTACACCCGGGTCGACGGTGAATTCCATGCCTTCTCGGCCAAGTCCGTGGTCCTCGCTACCGGCGGCATCACCCGCTGCTGGTCGGTTTGTTCCGGCTCGTGGGAGTACACCGGTGACGGGCACGCCCTCGCCTTGTGGGCCGGCGCAGAACTTCGCGACATGGAATTCGTTCAGTTCCACCCCACCGGCATGGTGTGGCCACCGTCCGTTCGTGGCATCCTCGTCACCGAGGGTGTTCGTGGCGAAGGTGGACGTCTGACCAACAGCGAAGGCAGCCGATTCATGTTTGACTACGTACCAGAGATGTTCGCCGGCGACCACGCCGATACCATCGAAGAAGCCGACCAGTGGGTCGAAGAAGTCGTCAGCGGCAAGTTGGCAACCGTTCGCCGACCACCTGAACTCCTGACCCGAGACGTTGTGGCCAAGGCCATCAACGAAGAGGTCAAAGCAGGCCGTGGCTCCCCCCACGGCGGTGCCTTCCTCGACATTTCTCACCGCGGTGAGGAAGCCATCATGAAGAAACTCCCCTCGATGCACCACCAGTTCAAGGAACTCGCTGGCGTTGACATCAGCAAAGAGCCAATGGAAGTGGGGCCAACGGCCCACTACGTCATGGGTGGCGTTATCGTTGACGCTG
>JAYYBT010000004.1:0-13183 GCA_036162675.1 Thermoplasmatota archaeon | reverse complement strand
GTGCTTCCGAACATCGTGGAAGCCACCTGAGCGTTGAGGTTGGACACGGCGTTGACGGATGTTGACAAGGCCACGGCGAGGTGGGACATGGAACAACGGCGCGCTTCTTCCGAATCTCCGGCGTTGCGAACCAAGTCCTGAGCATCGTCGGGCAGGAGATCGCCAATCACCTCGCGCACCAGCGGCCATTCAAAGCGGTCGTGGCCTGCCGGAACCGGCGTGTGGGTGGTGAACAACGTTCGCTGCGCCAGTTCCTCGCGGGTCCATCCCTGACGAAGCATTTCCAGCATGGCAAAGGTGCAGTGTCCTTCATTGAGGTGCATGCCGGCAAAGTCGTGCCCGAGGGTCTGGAGCGCCTGGACACCGCCAACACCCAAGAGGTATTCCTGACGGACACGGGTGTCGTCATCGCCACCGTACAGTCGTGCTCCGAGGCCAACGAAATCTGCAGAATTGTTGGGGTGAAAGGTGTCGAGGAAATAGACGGGGACGACATGACCCGAAACACCCACAACATCAGTTCTCCAGATGCTGGCGTACAGGGTTGAACCGTCCAGCGGGAGTTGGATGGTCTTCCCGGTGTTGGTCAGGTGTTCTGCAGGGTCGATGGGAGCGTACGTCTCGGACTGGTCGCCCTTCGCATCCAAATGTTGGCGGCCGTATCCCTCGCGGTAAAGCAGACTGATGGCCACCAAAGGGAGGTTCGCATCAGCGGCTGATTTGACATGGTCGCCAGCAAGGACGCCAAGGCCGCCGGAATAGGTATGAAGTTCAGACCAAAGACCGATTTCGGCCGTCAAATAAGCGATGGTCGGCATTATCGGCGTCCTTGTCAATACCGGTTATGATGTTCACGGTGGGGCGTTCTTGTGCTCGTCAAGGTCCTGCCACGTGCATTGCCAATTCCAATTGTCTTCTGAGGTGCCGGGGGTGTTCATCCTCGCTGATTCATCCAAATTCAACAGGTCCTGAAGCGGGAAGATGGCGAGTTTAGCATCGCTTTCCACCGCCAAGCGCATCATTCCCTTAACCGGTGGTTCATCCGGTTTGAGCAGGGATTGGACCCTGGCTTTTGCCTCATCATCGAGTTCATACCACCACCCAAGGGTGGTGTTGTTGTCGTGTGTGCCCGTGTAGACCACCTGGTCGCTTTGAATGGAATGCGGATGATGCGGGTTGTTTTCGGGCTCGCCATGGAATCCAAAATGCATGACGGCCATGCCGCACAACTGATGTCGCTTGCGAAGTTCAATCACTTCGGGAGGGATGATACCCAAGTCTTCGGCGAGAATTTCTCCCCTGCCTTGGGCCAGCGGGAGAAGCACCTCAAGCAACTCATCACCCGGCCCTTCTTGCCAAAAGCCTCGGCGGGCGTCTTCGTCGTCCACCGGTACGGCCCAGTTGGAGTGCAAGCCCCGGAAGTGGTCGATTCGAACCACATCAAATAAGCGGAACATGCGCTCCATTCGCTGTTTCCACCACGACCACTCCTCGCTGCGATGCGCCTCCCAATCGTAGAGCACTGTACCCCATTTTTGTCCACCTTCGCTGAAATAATCCGGTGGCACGCCCGCAACATGCGTCGGCCATCCGTTTTCGTCAAGTTGGAACAGGGTTCGGTGTGCCCATACATCGGCTGAATCGTGAGCGATGAAAATGGGGATGTCGCCGACGAGGGAGATACCGGCTTCTTTGGCCTTGAATGCGAGTTGACGCCATGCGGCCATGAAGCGCTGTTGTTGTCGTCGATGAACGCTCGCCGCTTCACGGTATGTTTCCAACGCCTCGGGATGGCGATTTCTCAGAGGCAAAGGCCATGTGAACCATGGCTGATGGCCATGGTCTTCTTTGATCGCAGCGTAGAGGGCCCAATCCTCCAACCACGCCTCATCTTCTTCCGTGTCTTGCGCCTCATCACTTTGCATGAGTTCGGGCCATGCGGCAAAGGCAGAGGGTGAGGCGTAGGGGGAGCCGTACTTGTCGGGCGGCGTGAGTGGGAGCATTTGCCACGCGGTGTAGCCGCGCTGCTCAAGCCACTGTAAAAAGCGAAGGGCGCCGTTGAGGGAGACCTCAGGAAGCGAGGTCAGGTGGCACAGCACACCTTTCCCTTGCATGGTTGCTAAGAAGCGATAAAGCCTTTCAATCTATCATGCCACGCAAAAGCAATGCGAGCGAAGGCTGCGTTCCTGGTGTTGTTATTTTTTTCATCACTTTTTGCTGGTTTTGTCCAGGGCGAAACGCCCGATAACATCGTCATCGACGGCGACTACACCGACTGGTCAGCCGATTCCTTGATGGGCAGCGACAGCAACGGCATCGATTTCAGACTGACTTGGAATGACACGCATCTGTTTGTTGGCTGGGACGGAACGGATTGGAAATCCACCGAAGAAGGGGCGGACCTCTTCATCTACCTCAACACCTCAGCAGGTGGTTCGGTCCTTGCACGGGATTGGGGTTTTGCCCACACGCTCCCCTTCGCTGCAGACCATGGTTTTGTGCTTGAGGACGACACCTACTACCAACACATCGCTCACGATGGCAGCGCTTGGTCAGACCAGTCAACCGAGGTGGGTTTGTACGCCGGCTGGTCCGACAATCAGGCCACTGAAATCGCTCTTCCGTGGGCGGCCATGGGTGCGCCCTCGTCCTTTGACATCCTGGTCTACGCCCAGTGGCAGGACGCAGGGAACGTTTGGTCATCCTTCCCCCAGCAGAATCCTGCCAGCAACAACGGCGCAGAGACCTTCACCCATGCTTGGCACGCTGAGAACATCTCAAACGCCACGGCTCCAAACACGTTGCCCATCATCGAATCAGGGGGCGTTGACAAGGTTGACGACGCCTTGAACCTCGCCATTGTGTTCCACCAACATCAACCGTATTACAAGAACAAGTTGACCGGCATGTACGAGATGCCCTGGGTTCGTGTCCACGCCATGACCGAGTACGTTGATTCGCCCGGCATCTTGGCGCAAACCGACACCAAGGTCACCTACAATCTCGTGCCTTCGTTCATTGAGCAGCTCGTCGATTACAATCTCAACGAGACGCTCGACGTCCACACCGATATCGCCAAGCGTTCGTGGAGCGAGGGCGGTTATCCAAACGCCACCGCTTTGGAACTTCACACGATGCAATTCCAATCGTTCTGGAACAGCGGTTGGATTTACAACGTCTCGCAGAGCGATGAAAAATTGGGCTGGCTCTACCCTTCCAGCGCTCGGTACAAGCAACTCTACGATATGACGCTCCACAACCTCAAACCGGACACCATCATGGACGACGAGTTGCTCGCACCGCAGGATTTCCTTGACCTGCAGGTCTTGTGGTACCTCTACCAGTTCTCCCCCGATTACGTCCAAGGCGATTACAATGCCAACCACCGGGACGACGGCCTCATCGCCTTGTTCATGCAGAACGGAAATTATTCCTTGAGCGACTTGACGTATGTCCTCGATGCGCAACACGACCACATGGGCAACGTCATGCCCATGTACAGTGAACTGGCTGCAAGCGGGCAAGTGGAATTGACCACCACGCCCTACTACCACCCCATCATGCCGCTCTTGATGATGGACGGATGGACCATGGAAGACGGCATCCGTGTCAACAAAGAAGCCTGGCCAGAAGATGTGGAAAATCATCTTGTCACGGGCATGGACCTGTTTGAGCAGCAACTCGGTTTCCGCCCGACAGGTATGTGGCCAAGTGAAGAAGCGGTTTCACCGGCCATGGTTGAACCCGTGACGGATGTGGGCATCCAGTGGATGGTCACCGATGAGGAAATTCTCAAGCAATCCACCGACGTGAATGGAAATTTGGTTGATGTTGAAGACGCCGCCAACCTCGCTACGCCGTGGAAGGTCACCGGTGCTGAGGGCGGGGAAGTTGCTGTCATTTTCCGAGACCGCGTGATTTCCGACCGCATCGCCTTCCAATACGGGACGATGACACCTGAGGCGGCCGTTTCGGATTTCATCGCCTACCTCGACAACATTCGCCAACAATTGCTCAATGCGGGCGAGGACCCCTCCGAACATTTGCTCACCGTTGCGCTTGACGGTGAAAATTGGATGTTCATGTCCGAGTTCCAACATCACGACAACGCTCGCCCCTTCATGGCCGAATGGTACGGTCGCCTGGCCGAGCACCCCACCAGGGGGACCCCGACGCCGTCGGATTTCCTGCCCAAAGAAACGACCCTGCCTGAAATCCAAACGATCGGTACGGGTTCATGGATTGATGGAACACTGCGAACCTGGGCTGGTGAAGAAGAGGAGAGCCTCGCTTGGCAGCGACTGGTCGAGGCCCGTCAAGCCCTCGTTGAATTTGAGGAAGGCCATCCCAATGACCCGGGTCTCCCGGCGGCATGGGAATCGCTCTACATCGCAGAAGGCAGCGATTGGTATTGGTGGTACGGCCTTGACCAGGACAGCGGTTATGATGAAAACTGGGACGTGCTGTTCAAAGTTCACCTTTCCAACATATACCGCGCCATCAACCTCGACCTTCCGCCTTACCTGCAGGATTTGTGGACCAATCCAGCCGTGGCTGACCCTGCTGCAACCGGCATTGTTGAGCCGATGATCGACGGCATTGCGCTCCCGGGTGAATGGGACGGTGCAGCACGGTACGATGCGCCGGTCTCAGGCGGAGAGTTCGATATCGAATCGTTTTATTTCGGCTATGATGCGTCCAATGTCTTCTTCCGTGTGGATGCAACGACCCTCGAAGATTTGGCAGAGGTTGACGCCAATGCACAGTACACTTCGCCGGACTTGGCGATTTACTTCATGCAACCGAACGCCGTCAACTTCAACGAAGCGGAGACGAATTTCCGAACCTATTACGGGAACCAAATCCTTGGTTTCCCTTCAAAGTACATGGTCGCCTTTGATTTTGACACGGTCCGAGAAGACGGGCGTGCGAAGTGGAACTTGTTCAGCGCCCAAGGAAAGGTCGGCGACCAAGAACGCTGGGTTCTCTCAGGAAGCTCCAATCTCGGCGGTTGCGCTGTGGACGACGTCTATGAATTCGCGATTCCATGGGCTGATATCGGTCTTGCACCTCGCTACTCAACCCGTGTGAAGGTCGTCACCTCTTGGCGGGACTCTCTTTCATACGGTGATGGAATTGACGCTGAAATGGCGCCCCCAGCACCGGCAGAGATGGTCTTGCCCGACCTTGAGGAGTGGGTGACGCTGCTGGAGTTGGACGATGCTGTGGGCGACGAAACGGGTGACGGAGACTATGTCTATCCGTTGGCGACGGATTTCAACACGCCCAACGGTGGAGGCCTTTGGGACGCCACCCACCTGACCGTGCGTCAGAGTGCTTGGAACGCCCAATTTATTCTCACGATGAGCGAGATGACCGATATTTGGGGTCTTGCGAATGGCTTCAGCCATCAAATCGTTCAGATTTACGTGGACCAAGGTGAAACTTCCTACGGGCGTACCTCAATGCTTACCGGTGCCAATGCAGAAGTGCATCCTGATTGGGCCTGGGAAGTGGCCATCAGCGGTACGGGCGAGCCGGGCGCGGTGCAGGCCGTGCAGGCTGAGACCGGGAGCGCTTCGGCTCGCGGTATCGATGTCAGCGGCGATGTGGATGCGAAAACCATCACTTTCACCGTCAGCAAGGATGTCATCGGCTCGGATATTCCGAACTACCGCTACATCATCGTCATCGGCAGCCAAGACGGGTTTGGAACAGGAAAGTGGCGAGACGTGATGGAGGAACCCGCTACCTGGACGCTTGGCGGTGGAGCTAACCCTGCACCGGACGACGGCATCGATTACGACCCGAACATCATCGATGTTATCCTGGATGGTGAAGGCCAAACCGCCATGCTCTCGAGTTATGATGTGGCAGGTCATACCTATGCCCAATTGACCGGCTTTGAAATGCCGGAAGTGCCCCAACAAATCTTCGGTGCTTCGGTGGACACGGTCACTTCAGGATCTGCGGTTCTCACGTGGTCGACCACAGTAGCTGAAGCGACGGCGGTTGAAGTCGTGCTTGCAGGTGAGGAAGCAACAGGTGGCGATGAGGCCCGAACTTGGACGGCATCGGGGACCGACCACGCCATGACGCTGACAGGATTGGAAGCCAACACGAGTTATGTTGCTTACATCTCGGCGAACGAAACCGATGATGTTGCCCTTTCCTTCACCACGAGCAGCGTGGTGGATGAAACGCCGCCCGATGTGTTGAATCTGGCTGCTGAAGTGTTGGAAGACGGTCGAGTCACCATCACATGGTACACTTCAGAAAGCGCGACAGAATCCATTCTCCTCAACGGTGCGTCGGTCCACGAAGACGCCTTTGCTACCAAGAAGAATCACGCCTTCACCACGGAAGTTCTGGCCGATGGAAGCTATACGGTTGAGGTTAGCAGCGCTGATGCATCCGGAAACAGTAACAGCAGCTCGGTTTCGTTTGAGGTTTCGGCAGGCGCCGAGGTCGACGGACCCACTGTTGGCGACGATGGCTCAACCGATGACGGCGCAGACACCGGTTCTGAGGTGTCGAACACCACCCTGCAACTGGTCGCTTTGGTTGTCTTGGTCCTCGTTCTTCTCGCTTTCCTGCGTGTGCGGGGACACGAACCCAATGAAGACGACCCGTGGTCGTGATGTTCGTCTCAAGCGAACGGAATTGAGATGGATTTGTGGCTCTTGAGGTTGATGATGGTCAGCATGCAGGGTTTGGGCTGGAAGCCCAACATGCGCTGATACGAGGTCTGGTCTTGCCACGTGCTGGAGCAGACCAAGGTGGTGCCCCTGAAATCAAGGCATTCATGGCCGTGAACGTGCCCGGTGACAAAGATGTCTGGGACTTCACGGATGACTAAACCGTCTTCCGGTTCAGGTGATAGCGGGGTCTTCCCGCCCCACTGTGGCGCGAGATGGCGTCGTCGCAGCATCTCGCGCATGGCTTCCACTGGGTCGGCGTAGGTGACGGTTCTCAATCCCGCCACGAAATCGTCAATGGACTTGCCATGGTAGGAGAGCAAGCGAACTCCGTGTAGTGAAAAGTCGCAGGGATTGCCGACAAAGGTCGTGGTGTTGTAGTCCTGCTGGATGTCTTTTTCGAAGGTTGGTTGTGGTTCGGCAGGTCGCACAGCGTCGTGGTTTCCTGGCAACATCAAACATTCCACCCATTCTGGGAGCAGTTCCAACAATCGAGCAAATTCACTGTACTGAGCGAATAAATCCGGGATGGCCAACTCCTTGTCCTGCCCGGGGTAAATGCCGACTCCATCAACGCAATCTCCGGAGAGAATGAGGTACTTGATGGTCTTCGCCAGCGGGTCGGTGTGGAACCAACGAACCATCTTGTGCCATTGCGCTTCAAGGAAGGTCTTGGAGCCGACGTGAATGTCGGAGAGAAAGGCGACGCTCACACCCGCTTCAGCACTGACCTTCTGGTGTTTGGTTTCAAGCGGGAAGTGCAAATCGTCAACGTAGAACACATCACCTGTTTGGCTGAACGTGCCTGAGACGCCCATGACGTCATCGGGCATCAAGCCCGCTTCCAGAATCTGTTCATGAGCACGGTCTCGGTCTTCTCCGCTTCGCTTCGTGAGCAAGCAGGTCATCTCACCGGTCTCGTCTTCCAAACCCCACATCAAGTGGCCGTTCTTCGTGTAGCGAGGTTCGTTGACCAAGCCGATGGCCACGGCCTTGTTATCGTAGCCCTGGTAGCGAGAATACTCGGCCAATAATCGTGAGATTTCCTGGTGCTTACGAGGAAGGTTTGAGTTTTGGATGATCAACTTACGAATGCTTTGCAAGCGGTCGTTGAAACACGCCGTGATGTCGGTCATCTTCCCCTCGGTGGTGGAATTGCCGGTGATGTCGTAATGCACGGTGATGTCCGAGGCGGCGTCGCTGGCGTGCATGGAAAAATCCGCGTCGTTCCAATCGGGTAGGTTGTTTCTCAACAACAGGTCGACCGGTTCAGGTTCTGCGATGGGTGCGATGGTTCGGGCTAAATCTTCTGCAGGTTGGGCGATCACGTCGTTGACGGGGGTTGGGGCGGGGCCCTGCCCTCCGACTCCTCCCGCGTGAGCGATCATTTCATCAAGCATTGAAGCGGTCAACATCCCGCCTGAAAGGTTGAGCGCTCCCGCTGCTTCAATGACCGATTTTGGGTCAGCGAGGTTGAGCAAACGGTCTTGCAGCGATTGAGGGGCGAGCAGCCGCTGGCTGCGCAAATGGGCGACGATGTCGGACCAAGGCTCACCCATAACCCGAATGAAGGACGACGATTCAAAAGGTATGTGCCTTGGTTGGAAGGACGTGATGTTCACTCTTCTTGGTCTTCCGACCATTCCACCTCGAGACCGATTTCTTCGCCCTCTTGTTCTTCTGACCACGCTTCGTCTTGCCATGGTGCATGTTCTCGGGCTTCTTGGTCCCGGCGTTCACGCTCCTCTTCCCGTTGCTGTTCAAGTCGTTCCGCCTCGAGCTCTGCCATTTTCGCATCTATTTCCTCTTGCGTTTGACGAACCATGGCGTCGTCCCAGCACTGCATGGCCGAGAGGAGCGCGAAATAGACGAAACCGGCTTTGTTTTCTGCCCGTGTTCCGCCAATTTGGGTCCGGATGGCGTTTGCCCAGCCGTGTATGGAAGCAATACCGACGTAGACGGTTCCCACCGGTTTCTTGCTGCCTTCGTTGGTGGGTCCAGCAATACCGGTGACGGAAATGGCGTAATCCGCTTCTGCTCGCTCAAGTGCGCCTTTTGCCATCATGATGGCAACCTGGGCGGACACAGCACCCTTGTTCGCTAATTCTTCGGGGTCGACGCCGAGTTCCACGATTTTGGCTTCGTTGGCGTAGGTCACCCAGGATTTCTTGAACCAGGAACTGGCACCGGCAATGTCCGTGAGGGTGCTGGCGAGCAGGCCACCCGTGCACGATTCTGCCACGGTGAGTGAATAGTTGTCACTCTTCAGTTTGCGCACCAACTTGGCGGCAGCGGCCTGGATATTGGCATCCATTGACCACTGGTCAACGGCGTGGGTTTTGAGCGTTCCGTTGGGGGCGCACTTTTCAAAAAGGGGTTGATGCAGGGCGAGTTGGGTCTGTGGTCTAGCGGCTATGACACCTCCCTTACACGGAGTTGATCGAGGGTTCGAGTCCCTCCAGACCCACTACCAAAGGAGCAATTCAACCGGTTGGTCGGTGGCCATGACCTTGGTGATGCCGCTGGTCTCCTGCAAAGCGATGGCTTCGTCAACATCCCAGACCAGCAGAAGGTGAACGGCACGCATCCACAACCCTTCTTCCACGTCGATACCTCGGTGGTCAACGGCCACCAAGACATCCTCCAGTTCGCTGAAGGCCAAGGCTGCGGTGGCCTGTGGTAATTCAGAGCCTTTGATGACCAACCAACGGTGGCCTTGAAGCGACATGCGGATATCATTGCCAAGGTCGGAGAAAGCAATTGTTCGCACGGTCTCACATCGCATATCGTAGCAGGGCGACGGCGCCCCCAAAACCCATCAGTTGTTCACCAGCATCGTGGTCAACCGAGCATTGGATGACTTTGCCTGAGAATTTTTCAACGCTCTCAGCCAATTGCGACCATGCCACTTGACCATCAAGGGCTTCATCCTCACGAAGCACGTCAGCCCCGATGAGGAGGGTATCGACGGCCCCTTCTTCGGTGGCTCGTTGAATATCAGCTCGCCCGTAGGCGACGGCACCGTTCGTGGAAATGCGCTGCCATGCCTCCTCCAGCAAGGAAATTTCCTGAACCATCCGGTGTTCTGCAAGCATGTTTCCTGCCAAGCCCTCTCTGAGGACTTCGTTCGCTGCACCTCGCCCTCCCATGCTGGTGCCCACCGACATCATCGGACGGGTGTGGCCCGCTGCCTTGAGGTCGGCGAGCATGCGGTCTCGATTGCGTCCAGGGCCGCACAGCACCAAAGGCATCTCTGGGTCAAGCTGCTTGGACAAACCGTCAACAATCGTGGCTCGGAATTGACTGGCAATGCCGTCGGTAAGCCGGAGGTCGCCACGCTTCCCTCCTCCTCGCATGGTCCACGTGGCGCTTTCTCGCAGACCTCGAGCGGTTACAAAATACAGAATCATCTCGTCGCCTTCCACCACCAAAAGGGCCACTTGGCCTTGGTTGGCGGCGCGGACGCTCTCTTCTAACAGGTCGCGGTCAAGTTTTGAAAATCCTTTGTGGGACGAGATCTTGAGTTCATCTCGCAATTCCACGGCGTGGGTGTGGTGCAAACCGACGTCGAATGCGGCTTCCTCAATGATGCCGTGTATTCGGAGAACATCGGTGAACGATTGATGCTCTGTTCGCTCAACGGTAAGCCGAATCCACATCTTCTTTCGCTCGGCTTGTTTGGACCGCCCTCCTTCATCACCTGCAGTGGTTTGGTCTCGTCTCTCGCCCAACATGCCAACCGACATGCCCGGCTGAATCAACCGAGTGAGGACCCACAAATCGTCCACGGTTTGAACCCGTAGACGCCATTCGTGGTGGTCTCGAAACAGGACGTCCATTCCTTCACCCAAACACGCCGAGGAGGTTCCCGTCTTCATCCATGTCCATGTCGAGGGCTGCCGGCCGCTTGGGCAAACCTGGCATGGTCATCATGTTGCCAAGGACGGCGACCACGAAGCCTGCGCCTGCATTGAGGCGGAATTCTCGGACGGGAATCGTGAATCCAGAGGGTGCGCCGAGGAGCGACGCGTCGTGGGAGAAGGAATACTGCGTTTTGGCCATGCACACAGGAAGGTGGCCATAGCCCCAAGAGCGAATACGCTCCAGTTCACGAACAGCCTTGGGGGTCAATTCAACGCCATCGGCCTTGTAGAGACGGGTGGCGATGGCGGTCGCTTTGTCGAGCACATCGGTTTCCGGCGTGAACAACGGCACAAAGGGTCGTCCTGCTGCAACATGGTTTTGCACGGCTTTGACCACGGCTTCAGCCAAATCCTTGCCGCCAGCGCCACCGTTGGCATGAACTTCGGTGATGCACACCGATTGTGCACCGCTTTCATGAGCCGCTTGGGTGATGGCGGCCAGTTCTGCATCGGTATCGGATGCGAAGCGGTTGATGGACACCACAACGGGCACGCCGAAGGACGCCATGTTGCGAATGTGTCGGTCAAGATTGGTTTTGGCACCGAGGCTGGTGGCTTCCACGTTCTCTGCCTCAAGGGTGGCTTTGTCCGGTCGGATGCCGCCGCGGTCGCCAAAGGCGCCGCCATGGAGTTTCATTGAGCGTACGGTGACATTCATCACCACGCAATCCGGTGCTTTTCCAGACGTGGCCGCTTTGATGTGCATGAATTTCTCTGCTCCCATGTCCGAACCAAAGCCAGCTTCGGTCACCACGATGTCGGCTGATGCCAGCGCAATTCGGTCGGCGATGATGCTGGAATTTCCGTGAGCGATGTTCGCAAAAGGTCCGCCGTGAATGAAGGCGGGGTCGCCTTCCAGCGTTTGTGTGATGTTGGGCAGGAAGGCCTGTCGCAGAAGCAGCGCCATCGCTCCGGCTCCACCGATATCGCTGGCTTTGACGGGGTTGCCCTCGGTTGATGTTCCAACCACGATGTCGCCAAGGCGGCGACGAAGGTCAGCATAATCGGTGGCGAGGACGAGAATGGCCATCACCTCACTGGCTGCCGTGATGTCAAATCGGTCTTCGCGAACCTGGCCGTTGGCGGGACCGCCCATGCCGATGGTGATGTTTCGAAGTGCACGGTCGTTCATGTCGATGACGCGTGGCCATGATATTCGGGTGGGGTCGAGTTTGGCTTCGTTTCCGTGCTTGATGTGATTGTCAATCAGGGCGGAGAGGAGGTTGTGGGCTGAGGTTACGGCGTGCAAATCACCGGTCAAGTGGAGATTGATGTCTTCCATCGGGAGAACTTGTGCATGACCGCCTCCGGCAGCCCCGCCCTTGATGCCGAACACAGGGCCCATAGAAGGTTCACGAATCACGCATGTCGCTGACTGTCCAATGCGATTCAGTGCCTGGGTCAAACCGATGGTGGTCACGGTTTTTCCTTCACCGAACGGTGTTGGGTTCACAGAGGTCACCAGCACCAAACTGCCCTGTGGTTTGGAGAATCGTTCCTTGAGCGCATTCCAACTGACTTTAGCGACCCCGTTTCCCATCGGCATGAGTTCGTGAGAGGAGATGCCCAACTTCCACGCCACGGCTTCAATGGGCTCCATTTTGGCAGCACGAGCGATTTCAAGGTCGGTGGTCATGAGACCGTTCCGCCTCAATGAGTCTTTGAAACCCTCGCTTGAGCCGTTGGCCTTGAGGCCAGTTTCCCGACCTCATCTTCGGTTCCAACCTTCACTCGTCCTTCATCGTGCCCAAGTAATCGGGCAGGTCGACGCCGGCCATCTTGGCGACATCGTGGACGGGTGGGAGGCTCTGGATGAGCGATGAAACAAAGTTCGAGGTGGCTCCACCTTCGCCGCCGTTGTTGCCGGAATCCCAAACGGTGATCTTGTCGATCTTGAGGTTGGCAATGGCTTCGGTTTGGCGAGCGACCAGTTCTTCGATCTTCTCGACCATCAGCAGCGTAGCAGCGGCCTTGGCATCGCCGCCGGCACTGGCCACCAAGCGGGCGTATCCTTCGGCCTTGGCTTCGAGAACGGCTCGCTGACCTTCTGCTTCAGCGTTGTAGGCTGCAAGGGTGGCGTCGGCCTGACCCTTGGCGATGCGGCGTTGGCGCTCGGCCTCGGCTTCGGCAGCGATCTCAATCTGCTGCTTCGAGACTTCCTCACGAGCGATTTCCTCAGCACGCAGGCGCTGGCCTTCAAACTCGTACTGCGCCTTCTCAATCTCAACCTGAGCCTTACGCTTGGCGACTTCCGAACGCTTCAGCGCTTCGGCTTCCTTTTCGGCAAGGTCGGCGTTGAAACTGGCAATGTCGGCACGGGACAGGTTTTCACCTTCAACGGCCTTGGATTCTTGCTGTTGGACGAAGACACGTCGGTCGGCTTCTGCTTCCTTTTGCCCCTTGTCGGACTCGGCTCGGTTTTTGGCGACCTGAATTTCACGGGTCCGGTCGGCTTCGGCCTGTCCAACCGCACCGTCTCGGGTAGCGTTGGCTCGGTCGACGTCGGCCTTGGCGATGGCTTCAGCCGCGGCCTTGGCACCGATCGACTTGATGTAGTCCGCT
>JAYYBT010000003.1:0-7717 GCA_036162675.1 Thermoplasmatota archaeon | reverse complement strand
CCAAGCGATTGGGTATGTGAAAATCCATACGCGCTCCGCTCATAATGAATTGCTTCGCACCACCTGAACACAGGGAACAGCCTATGACAAGAAAGGCCGTGCGAGGAGCATGGTCCGAGTGGCGATGGTGGTCACCAACGCGTGCGCTCCGGACCCTCGGGTGTTACGGCATGCACGCTGGATGCAAGAGGCTGGCTACAATGTCACCGTCCACGCATTTGACCGTGAGGAGAAACACGCCTTGAGCGAAAACCACCACGGTGTCCGCATCATGCGGTACCGGCTCGGTCCGGTGGCCTACGGTGGAACCATCAACACCTACCGCGGCATCCGCCGATTCCAGCAAAAGGTTGTACGGACATTGGCCAACGAACCTCCGGCTTTGGTCTATTGCCACGACGCCGATACACTTCGCGTGGGTTGCGCCCTCAAAGCATCACACAATGTACCGTTCGTGTTCGATATGCACGACCTTCAGCACACGTGGATTCGCTACGCTGCACCCCAGTCTCGAGTTCGTGCAGGTGTCAGCGGCCAGATGAAGAAGCGGATGCTCAACCGTGCAAAACAAGCAACGACCATCATCACCTCAAGTGCGCAACTCAATGAAGGGCGTGCTCGGGGATTTTTGGAGTGGTTACAACATCACGGACTGGGCGGGCATGTTGTGGAAAATCGGCCCATGCCGCCGTTTGCAGAAGCAAAAACACCCCCAACAGACACCTGGACCGTCGGCTACATCGGACGAGTACGGGACATCAAGGCCTTTGACCTGCTTGTTCGAGCCGTGAAATCCTTGCCTCCCCACGACCGGCCAAAAATCCGTGTTGCCGGGGATGGCACCATGGCGGCCAAGGTGCGTACGATGCTCATGGAGGAGGTCGAAAAGGGCACCTTGGAGGCCGAGGTAAGCGGTCCGTACGACCACGATGAACTTCCCGAACTTCTGGGTGAAGTGGATGTCATGTATGCGATGTACTCGCCCCTGCGAGGAAACATTCTACAAGGCGCCCTTCCAGTGAAGATGTTTGATGCTGCGGCTCAAGGCGTCCCAAGTCTGGTCAATGACGACTGCTTGATGGGCGATGTTGCCCAAACTGAAGGCCTTGGTGTGGCAGCACCTTGGGGAGATGAGGAGGCCGTCGGCAAAGCCTTGCTTGAACTCAAGGACCGGGTGGTTGAATTGACGGCCAGCGGTGAGCGTGAACGCCAGCGTTGGCTGGATGCCATGGCCGAAGTCTTTGCCATGATTCAGTAAAACGGTGGACGAACGACAACGGCCCGCACCGATTTCCGAGGACTGGCAACGACCAACACCTCGTCGCCTTCCTTGACGTTGGCCAGATAGCCGATACCGATGCCGGTGTTGTCAAGGCTTGGCGAGGGCGCACCCGATGAGAGGCGGCCAATGGGCTCACCGTCAAGGGATGTCACATCTTTTCCTGGACGAGGAAGCGGCCCCTTCTCCAGGTATTTGACACCCCACCAGCGCTCATCAGCAGGGTCGTGGCCAACCACTCGGTGCTTTCCGATGAATTCGTGATTCAAGTCCAGCCCGAACGGAACGTTGGTTTCCCAAGAATCCCGGGAAAGGAAACCGTCATCATCTTCAGAAAGCGAGGGTGAACAGAAGTCAACACCCGAAAGCAGGTAGCCTTTCTCAAGACGCAGTGTATCCCGTGCACCCAGACCCACTGGTGTCGCTCCATTGGCCACCAAAGCACGCCAAAGAGGAGCGGCTTCCTCGTTTGGAACGAAGATTTCGTAGCCGGCCTCACCGGTGTAGCCAGTCCCTTGAATCCAACCGGAGGTCCCGATGTTGTTCTCGGTCAGCGCTCGCCACTTGAACCGGCCAACGTGTTGACCTTCACCCATGGCTCCATCGAGAATTTGCTTGGCATTCGGTCCTTGAAGGGCCATGATGGAGGTGGCAGAGGAGAGATTCTCCATGACCACTGAACCATCGCTGGGCAGGTGTTTTGAGAACCAGGACCACATGACATCGATCATCGATGCGTTGGGAACGCCGAGGATTTCCGTCTCGCTGACCACAGCGAAAATCATGTCGTCGATAAGAAAGCCGTCCTCGTCGAGGAAATGGGTGTAGGCGCATCGTGGTGGTTCGATGGAGGTGACCCTTTGGGTAGCAATGGATTCCAACCATGACCGAACATCAGGACCTGAAAACCGGAACGAGCCCATGTGTGAGACATCGAAGAGACCTGCACCAGACCGGGTGGCGAGGTGTTCATCCTTGATGTTGGAATACCAAATGGGAAGTTCAAACCCATGAAAATCAACCATGTTGGCATCCAAAGCCAAGTGCTCCTCAAACAGTGCTGTTCGCACAGGTGGTGTGTCGCTCATGCCCCAACGGGGTTCAATGGACTCCATAAACATCCGTTCATGGTTCGCTGAGCGGAGGCAGGCCCCGACAGATTTCCTCGCCGTGATGAACAACACGCTCGAGGAACCGGTCAAGTGTTGTCCGGTTGACGTTTTGATTCACCACCACCATACGGAGGATGACATCCTCGCCGATGTTTGAACGGCTGACCATGAAGGTGCCTTCCTGAATCAACCGATTTCGGATTTCGGTGTTGAGGTCGTTCAAATCCACTTCGCTATCCTCGGTCGTGAAACGGAAGCAGACATTGGTCCACATTCGCGAAGACATCATCTCAAGCGAGGGGTGGTCGGTGATGCTCTGTTCCAAATAAGCTGCATCGGCCATCCGAGTATCGACCATCTTCGCCCAGCCTGCATCGCCACGAGCGCGCCATTCAAGCCAGAGTTTGAGTGCATCATTGCGCCGTGCACATTGGAGCGAATAACGCCCCAAATCATCGAGCTCGGCCTCGCTGTGGAACAGGTAATGGGCGACGTTGGTGTGGTCGCACAGTCGGCGTAACACCATGGGATCCTTGACCAAGAAAGCGCTGCAAATCAACGGTACGCCCATCATTTTGTGAGCATCCCAACAAACGCTGTCCGCCTTTTCAATGCCGTCCATCAAGCGCCGATGTTCATTGGAAAACAAACAGGTCCCACCCCAAGCAGCGTCAACATGGAGCCAGAGGTTCTCGCGATGAGCGATGGTAGCAAGCGCCTCCAAGTCATCGTAGGCGCCTCGGACTGTGGTGGCAGCGGTGGCGACAACGCACAACGGCTTGAAGCCTTCTTGACGAGCAAAGGCAATCTCTTCCTCAAGGCGATTGGGCATCATTCGGCCGTCGTCATCGCACTGAACTTTGATGATGTTTTGGTGCCCTATGCCGATGACATTCGCAGCCATGAGCACGGAATAATGGGCCTCTGCTGAGACGAAGATGACCGATTTACGACCATCAAAACCCGTTTTCGTTGAACCGACCATCTGGTGCTCTCGGGCGCACAGCATCCCGAGCATGTTTCCGTTTGAGCCGCCCGTGGTGAGCGTTCCGAACCCATCGGGGAACCCAACCATCTCCGACATGCGTCGAAGGATCGTTTGCTCAATCACCGTACCGATGGGTGAAAGTTCGTAAGTGTACATCGAATTGTTGGTCATGGCGGCGATCATTTCTCCGGCAAAGGCCGGAAGTGACAAGCCCCCCCACAACGGGTTCATGAATTCTGAGCGGTGCGTTTTGACACTGTTGGCGATGTACGTATCCAAATCATCCAGGACTGCGTTGAGCCCATGTCCTTCCAACGGGAGTTGGATGTCGAGGGTACGGCGCATGGTGGCAAGACTTGCCGAAGGGTTGACCCGCCCCTCTTCGTCCTTTGAGGCGATGTAGGCCGCAATGCGCTTGGCCACCTCATCGAGGAACGCTGCCGTCTCCATCTCGCTCACCTGCGGGTTTTCGCGTACCGCTTATGAGCATGTGTATGGTGAAATACCGCCGTTATTCTCGTTGGGATGCCGCCCAATAATCAAAAGTGAATTTGACTTACCCAAAATGAATAAAGTAAGCACTGAGTTTCATCTCCGGCGGAGAAAAACCGCGATTTTACGCATCAAATGGGTTTGGCAAGATGATGATTTCGAGGCGTTGGTAAAATCAGAACTTCGCAATAATCTCACGAGAAACAGGCCAAAGATTCGAGATGAGAAGTGGAAAATTGGTGGATTACGCTATTCAAAGTGAATATTTTTTGAGCAAGATTGAATAGAATGACCTCTCACGGGAGACCATGCTTGGACACATTGGAAGCAAGTGGTTGGACCGTTTGCATCAACAACTCGCCAAAGAACTTCGGACCATTGGATGGACGCAGATGCAAATTGCCAAGGCCACAGGCTCAACACAAAGCACCGTTTCACGGCTCATCACCAAATCCGTGATTCCGTTGGGCGCCACGGCCGACGAAACGACGGTTGACGCCTGGGCTCGAGAACTGGCGCACTCACTCGCCCAGTTTGGCTCAGATGCATCCGTGGTGCGTCAACGACTGGTCTTTGAACTCCAATTCGGCGGTAGCCAAACGCTCCGGTACGACAAGACCTTGACCGGTATGGACCTTGATGAAGATCAGTCCTCCAAGGCCCTGCTTCGCCGGCTTGAGTGGGCGACGGGACGCCTTGACTTGAGGCGACTCAAAACCTACATGCCAGCGGTTGGCATGAACATCGCCACGTGCATGCCTGATGCCTCCAGCACCGAAGAGGTGGCCGCCTACCCTGGGCGAATGACATTGGTGGACAATGTCTTGCGAAGACACGAGACGCCCGAATTTGGCGCCTCCAACCACCTTGCGAAAATCCTGCTGCAAGCCAAATCAATCGACGGCGAAAAGGTCGCCGTTCTCAATCTCAAACCGCCAACATTGGACGGAATGGTCGACCAAGGCGACATCAATTACATTTCAGATGAACTCGATTACAAACTCGGCTACGCCAGCAAGGGCGAACTCCAGCCACACGAAGGTCGCCTCGACATCATCTTGGACGAAGGCGCCTTTGGTTGGGAGCCCTCCCTCTACATTCTGGGACCAAACCCGATGGATTTGGTCGACCGGGCCCATGCTATCATCGATGCAATGAACACGGAGTGATAACGATGCGATACATTCCCTTTGTCCTTCTCCTCTTGGTCGCTGCACCCTTGAGCGGATGCCTCGCCACCTTGAACCCCATTAGCGACGGTGATTGCGTCATCCTCGACGCAGGTCGTGAATCCGATGGTGTTCTTCGAATTTTGACCTACGACATCGCTGCGTTTTCCGATGAAATGCTCACCACCTTTACCGAACAAACAGGCTACGAGGTTGAGATGATCCGTGCAGATGACTCCGGCGGTATCCTCGAGCAACTGCTCCAGACGCAGAAAGCACAGCAAGCGGATTTGGCCATCGGTTTGGACAACACCTACCTGCAAACAGCCCTCAACTTCTGCCTTCTTCAACCGCATGACGTGAGTCAACAAGGCATTTCTCAAACAGCATTGGAGCCTTACGACGGCCCCTACGCCCTCCCGTTTGACCGTGGGGACGTTTGTTTGAATTACGACGAAACCCGTGTCGATGGAACCAATTTGACCGCCCCAACCTCACTCTGGAATTTGACTGAACCTGCTTGGGAAGGCCTAACGGCGTTTCCTTCCCCGGTGACATCATCACCCGGCAGAGCCTTCATGTCAGCGACCGTTGATTATTTCGAAAACGATGAGGACGAAACCACCGATGCTTTTGATTGGTGGAAGGCGATGGCCAAGAACGGGGCCATCTTCACGACCGGTTGGACGGAAGCCTACGAAATTCACTACAGCGGCGGCTATGGTGCATGGGTGGAGGGCCACCTGGGCGATGCGGCCATGACCGTATCGTATTGCCACTCGCCCGGAGTTGAAGCCTTCTACAGTGAGAACTGGACGAAATCGACCTCGCTGACGCTGGAGCGCTCAACCTTCCATCAGGTCGAATACGCTGGCGTCATCAACGGAGGCACGGAGCTGCAAGCCGCCAACGCCTTCATCGAATACCTGCTTTCAGAGGACGTGAACCGGAACATGCCCGAAAACAACCTCATGCAGTCGGTGCTCGTCAATGCAGTCTGGCCAGAGGCCAATGGCTACGCTTACCACACCGACGTGCCAGCGATGAACGCCGACATCAGCAACGAACGCATTGCCGAAGAAATGGAAGATTGGCTCGTCGCGTGGAATGCTGCAACCCAATAGGTGGCGTGCATGTCACTTGAATGGAAGGCCCGCTTTGCTGGTGTGCCGCTCGTTCAATGGATGGCCGTGGTCTTCGTCATCGGCTTGGGATTGTTTCCCATCAGCTTAGCCCTTCTCCGGCTTTGGGCCGTCACTGGCATCACACCGCTGGCAGCACTCGCCACCGTTCACGAGCAACCCGGCGCCGTGGAAGCGTTCCAGTTTTCGCTGATGGAAGCCATGGCCTCAACCGGACTCACTGTTCTGCTCGGATTACCCCTTGCCTGGGCTTTTGGCCGATACCAGTGGCGCAACATTCGCCTCAAGCGTGCACTCCTCTTCCTGCCCTTCGTCACCCCTCCGGTGGTGGCGGCCGTGGGGTTCTTGGCGTTGATTTCCCCAGGTGGCCTCCTGCACAGTGTTGGGTTTGACCTCCGTGGTGAATCGGGCATCGTGGGCTGGTTTGCGGCGACGACGGGTTGGGAACACCCCGGCCATTTCATCGCCTTGGTGACGGCACATGTGTGGTTCAACCTCTCCCTGATGATTCGCTTTGTTGAGCCCGTCGTGGCCCAGTTGGACCCCACATGGGAGGAACAACTTGCCCTCCTTCCATCGGGACAATCGTGGCGTGGACGTATCCGACATCTGTGGCTCCCCGTCCTCGGTCCCGCTACCTTGGTGGCCGCCACCTACACCTTTTTCTTCAGTTTCACCTCCTTTGCTTTGGTCAAATGGCTGGCGCCGTCCTCCAACACCCTCGAATCGCTGTTGGGCGAAATGGGAGGGACGGCGGGTATTCCCGGATACCGAACAGAAACCAGTCTCGCCGTCCTTGCCATCGCCACCTTCCAAATGCTTCTGATGCTCGTGATGCTGATTTTGGCAGGACGGTTTGAGCGCCGCCACAGTCAGGTCTTGTCAATGCATCACGAGGCGATGAACAGGGAGCGCAACGGAACGGCATCCCGAGGATGGCGCTGGTTTGTCAACAGCATCCTGGTCTTGCTGCTCGCCCCACTTGCCGCAGTGGTCCTCGCCTCCTTCCGTGTTCGGACCATTGGCAACCAAGGCGTCTCCTCTGCGTGGACGCTGGAAGGATGGAAGCGGGCGTGGAACGGTGATTTCTCAACCGTCCCGTTGCTTGACGCCTTGACCAACTCACTGTCCTATGCCGTTGTGTCGTTGTTCGTGGCGCTTCCCGTGGGCTACGCTGTTGCATCCTGCCTGGTTACGCTTCGCCAGCGTGGGCACCAGCGAGCTGCTGGAATATTGGATTCGTTGTGCATGCTTCCTCTGTCGATGTCCGCTGTCATGGTCGGCTTGGGTATGGTGGCTGGCATCCTGCAGTGGTTTCCTGAGATGTTCACCTTCCCTTACCTGCCCGCTGTGCCACACATCATGCTTGTTTTACCGTTCGTGATTCGCCTCATGGTGCCTGCTATCGAGCGCATTGACCCCATTTTTGCAGAACAGGCGTCCTTGCTGCCGATGAGTAAAGTGAGTTTCTGGTGGCATTCACGAGGTTCATTTTTGGTGGTTCCAGCCACCATGGCCGGCTCCTTGTGCCTCGC
>JAYYBT010000002.1:0-7678 GCA_036162675.1 Thermoplasmatota archaeon | reverse complement strand
ACAAAGGCGGCGCCCTCCTCGTACTCGTCGTTCCATCCGTCATCCCAGTGATGGCCTGCGGCTTCACAATCTTCCTTGGTGGTGTAGTTGGTGTTGTCCTGATGCGTGGTTTCATCGTGGCAGACACCCTCTTCCTCTTCTTCGGCTTCTTCCTCTTCTTCGGCTTCTTCCTCGTCGCCGTGGCCGTGGTGGTCGTGGTGTGCACCGCCCATGGCTGCAATGGCCATTCGGAATGGATCTTCAGATTCGGACTCAAATTCAAGCATGTATTCGCCTGCTTCAAAGTGGTAAACATTGATCGAGGTTCCCGTGGGACAGCCCTCGGGGTTTGCAATCGTCTCCTCAGGACTGACCTCGTCATGTTCAGCGTGGTTGTGTTCGGTTTCATTGTCGCTGTTGGTTTCGTTGTGGTCGTGAGTTTCATTGCCGCTCTCGTTGTGTTCGGGGAAGGCAAAGTTGTGACCAGCATCGTCTCCGTGGAGTTCTTCTGCCTCTCGAGGATGCTCGGCAAGCACATGGACATCCGTGGTAGCAGGTTCGGTCATCGAAGAACAAAGGTTGTTGATGAGTAATGTTTCGTAATCGAGGGTTGCCTCATCACCAGGCATGGCGTGGGTTGAGTAGGTAGCGGGACCATCGGAGCCCATGCCAGCAAGTGCGCCGTCGACCCATGGCTCCAAGCCAAGGCCGTGATACAAGAACACATCAGCATCGCCCAAACGAGCGAGGTCTTGGACGGATGGTTCGTAATCGTGAACGGGGACGTTCATGGTGCTCATCATCTCGACCTCGACCAAGCCGCCGGCAACGGCGGAAGCGAGTTGCTCAACGTGATAGGTTGAGACGATGACGACATCACGGTCCTCGTCTGTATCGTTTCCAAGGCAGCCTGCGAGGCTTGCAAGAATCATCATCATGGCTGCAAAAATGGCGCGGTTTGACTGTCGGCTCATGGGTTTCGCTTTGCTATTACATATATAACGAATCCTAATAATTAGAAATCTAGAAATTATTATGAATGAGTGCCGAGACGGGGAAACATGAGCAAAATCATCTCATTCAGTGTCGATGACAACTTTGCAGGAAGTCTTGACCAGTTGATGGCCGATTCGGGCTACCAAAACCGCAGTCGGTTTATGCGGGATGCTGCCACAGCCTTCTCCGAGATGAAGCGACGTGGCGAATTGGCCGACATGGATGAAGACGAAGTGGTTGAAGGTCATCTTGTGGTCTATTATCAACACGAGGCCGAAAGTAAGCTCCTTGATATCCGACACTCAGACAAACTCAATGTCACTTCATATAACCACAGTTGTCTCGCTCACAGCCACACCTGTGTGGATGTTCTCCACGCCATAGGCACAGCGGCGTCCTTCCGAAGCACCATTGAAATGCTGCAAAACACAGCGAACGTTGACAAGGTGACCTTCGTCTCAGCTCCATTCCGCAAAGACGGGTGTTGCTGAGGCTCAAGCATTCGGTGGCGTTTCCAGCGATTCGTACTGAATCAACACGTTTTGTTCGATTTCAATCGTGTCCTGGCCTTCTTCGTAATTCACTCGGAGTTCGTGAACTTCGTCCGTGTTAAAATGCACTGTTTTCCACGAGGCGGAACCACCTTCATCCACCGTACCTGGCTGCGACTGGCAGGCTTCTTGAGTCTCATCGATGAGCGCCCACGACACCTCCACTTCTTGCCCGCCGCCGAAGTTGTTGATGAGTTCTGGATTGTGAACTGTAGACTCAATGACGATGACGCTGGCGGTTTCATCACCGACCTCCCGACGGGTGTCCAGCGGCATGGTCAGAGGGTCGTTGGTGGCCGATTCACGCCAGATGATGTGCTTCTCAATGCGCACCACGATCTCGTTGAGATGACGTGAATCATTACCTCGCTCATCGGGCGTGTCTTGGTAATCTGCGATGAGGTCCAGTGCATGGAAGCCATGGTGCTTGAATTCCACCTCGACCACAGTCGTTAGGGAGGCGTCAACCGTTTCATCAACGTACGTACCCCTGACCGAGTAGGCGACAAAAGGCGAGGGTGCGTTGGACTCATTGAAATCAAAGGACAGGACAGGGTAGTTTGTCTCCACCAGGTCGCCGTCTTCCCACACCTCAACGATGGTTGCGTTGGTGGAGGAGTACCAGACATCGTCAGGATAAACAAAATCGTTTTCGAGGTTCCCCCCGATGCAACCTGCAAGCATGCCCGAGAGCATGAAGGTGGTTGTGAGTAGACCCAAGATCAAATTCCGCACAGTGAGCCTCAGCACCGACTTGTGCTTAAGCCGCATGGTCTGTTGATTCGGGGTTACGGCGACGGGAAACCAGCTCTTTTCATGCACTGCACCCGGTTTGCCGTTGGAAATTTTATAGATGTCAATGGGAGTTTCTGGTTATGAGCGACAGTTTGGACTTGTTGGACGACATCGGGCTCGTATTGAGCGTTTTTGTGCTGCTCTTCATCTCCTACTTCCATCTTCGAAACCTGAACGACAACCGCACGTGGGACCGTAAAATGGGGGCCGCTTTGGTCATCTGGCTTTTGCTCTACTTCATCCTCCGTCGCATCCAAGAAATTGCGCCGTCAATGGGCATTGACGACCCCGACGTCTCGAGTTTTATCTTGGATCTGACCGCCTACAGTTCACAGTTAAATTTCTATTACATCCACCTGTTTTTGATGCTCTTGGTTCCCATCCCGTTTTTGCGAAACGGTTGGCAAATCGGGGCAATTGGTGTTCTCGTACTGCTGTTCGCTCACATCGACCGCTCGGCTATGATCGCCGATGCTGACCCCTACTACAACTCGCTGTTACTCCCGAGCTTCTTGCTCTTGGCAGGACTGGTGTGTTTCAGCGTCGGCCTCCGGTTCTTGCTATTCCCTCCCGACGTGGACGATGATAGCCAAGAAGCACTGGCCATGCGGCGCTCGGGCTTCTTTGCCTTGGGAACGATTGCGGTCGTCATGGACAACATGGTGTTCCGGGCCGTAGGCTTTCTCGATGGCTCTGGCAACGCCTGGTGGACCTTTCCCACCGTCAACTACTCCGGCGCCTCAGCGGGCTACAACTACGCCGTGATCACCCTGACAGAGATGACCATCATCCTGGGAGCCTTTTCGTTCTTGATGATCGGCTTCGGTGTCGGTGCCATCTACCACCTCATCAAAGCCTACCGTAAGGAGCATCCTGTGAGCCTCGCCACCGTGTTTTCAGGCTACATTCTCTTCATTTGGCTGCTCATCCTCTTCCGGCATTGGGCCTATGTTTCAGAATACGCAACGTGGACCATGTGGGAAAGCCCACTTGACGACAACGCTGCCATCATCACGGCGCTCAGCGACGGTTTCACCTTCCATTTGATTTACCCGACCATCGCCCTTCTCCACGCCGTCAAATTCGGACTGATTACCATTGAATCCGAGCGAGACAAGAAGATCCTCCGTGTGGTAGCCTTGGGCGTGATGGTGGCCATCACCGCCGTCTTCACCACCCTGTTGGAAGTCATCATCCCCGTCCCCGACATCCTGCTGGCAGTCGCCTGCGGGTTGGTCTTAGCCACCGGGTGGGAGCGCTACCTCATCAATGCCCTCGAACCTGACGAGGAAATGAAAACCATCTCGTGGGCTTGGCCCGGAAATGAGCGAGCCATGATCATCGGCGTCAACCTCATGATCGGCATACCCTTTGTCATCAAACTGTTCACGGGGGTGGTGTGGTGATTCCGTCCGAAGCAGAACTCACGAAACTCAAGAAAGACGAGTTGGTCGCCATGGCGGCGGACTTGGAATTAGCGGTCTCAGGAACCAAGCAAGACCTTGCACAAAGGATCATTCAGCACAAGACGGAAGCCTACGACAGCGAGACGGACCGTCTCGAAGAAGTGCTCTATCACACACCCGAAGAAGCTGAAGCGAGTGACTCGCCCAGCGGTGCCGCAGAGGAAGAACCTACGAAAGGGGATTCTAAGAAGGATTCAGCCGAGGAGCCGGTTGCATCGTCAAGCAAAGCCGGCGAGCCCGAAACGGAGGGAAAGAAGGGAGCGAAGGACCATGTCGTGTTTGACGAACTTCCCTCGCGCCTGCTCGTGGCTGGGGGGTTGAACCCCAAAGTCTACCTCACCACCCTCGCCACGGTGTTTATCCTGATGTTTAGCTATGGTTTCCAGGACTACTACGGCCAATACTTCTCCTTCGAGGGCGACGACAAGAAGACCGTGGACTGCATCCACATCACCTATCATTCAATGGGGTACGGCAACAGCTCGGATTACGACCCAACCGACGAAGCGAACATTGAGTGCGCAGAATTCCTTGATGTCTCGCCGGATTGGTGGCAAGAGGAGATGGATGAATGGATCGCCAGCCTTGTTGGTAATGTTGTTTCAGACGGCAACCACACCGGTTTCGTCTGGACGCAAGCCGGCATCGATACGATGGCCTACCTTGGTGCAAGCACCTTCAACGCCAACATGAGCGTCTACGGTGACCCTGTTGCCGGAGATGAATTTACGCAGCAGCATTTAGGAATTTGGAACGGGTTTGCAGCCGCCTTCCCCGGTGGCGGGAATGACACCTTTGAGGACCTTCTTCCTGGCGGCGGCAGCCCCTTCGCCATCTACATGCCCGCCGGCATCGTGGGTCACAAACCCACAGGCTTCCTCTGGACCCAAGCCGGTATTGACACGATGGCCTACCTCGGAGCAACGACCTTCAACGCCAACATGAGCGTCTACGGCGACCCTGTCGCAGGCGACGTGTTCACGGAACAGCACCTCGCCGTATGGAACGGCTTCGGCGCCATGTTCCCCGGCGGCGGCAACGACACCATCGAAAGCCTGCTGCCCGGCGGGAACAGCCCGTTCGCCATCTACATGCCCAGCGGCATCGTGGAACACGCCCCCACCGGCTACCTCTGGAGCCACCCCGGCGTGCCGACCATGGCCTACCTCGGTTCGTCCACCTTCGGCGCGAACATGAGCGTTTACGGCGACCCTGCGCCCGGCGACGTCTTCACCGCTGACCATTTAGCTGTCTGGAACGGCTTCACGCTCGCTCTTGGTGGTGGCAACGACACATTTGACAGCCTGCTGCCCGGAGGCGACAGCCCGTTCGCCGTTTACATGCCAACGGGTATTGTCATCACCGAAGCCGAGTGGACCAACCAAACGCCGGTCATCCAGAATGCGACCATCAACAGCACTGCATCCGAGGACGGAAGCGGTAACACAACCTACAGCGTGGATTACCTCTTCATCGACGCCCAAGGCGATAACGACACCTCGTCCTTCGCCTGGTACCTCAACGGAACATACATGGCCAACACGAGCACCTACTCGGCTGATTTGAGCAACGGCTCGGTTCTCAGCGTAAGGGTCACGCCGTTTGACGGCCTCTACTTCGGTGAGGTTGTTGAGGCTGAACTCCAGGTGCTCACGGAAACAGATTCGTGAAGCCTCGCTGATTCCTTATGTACCCTAGGCGATTGGTTGGGGACATGAGCGACATCGAATGCCCGAATTGCAAGCAAGTTTTCGAAATGGATGCGGCGGGTTATGCCTCCATTCTGAGCCAAGTTCGAAGCGCTGAATTTGAAGCCGAACTCAACACCCGCTTGGAAGAAGCCAAGCGCACGCACGAACTCGCCATCGAACTGGCCGAATCAAACATGAGCAAGAAGAAGGACGAGGAGTACGCCAACAAAGAGAAGCAGATTCAGCGCCTGAAAGGTGAACTTGAGAAGAAAGAAATGGAGAAGCAAATGGCGGTGAACGAAGCCACGACGCCCCTGCAAACCCAAATCTCGGACCTGCAAAACAAGGTGAACAACGCCGATACCGAAAAGGCCCTCATGGAGAAGACCTTGGTGGAAAAGCACCAGTTGGAGCTCAACACACGGGACAAAATCATCCAGATGAAGGAGGAAGAAATCGAGCTTCGCAAAGAGATGAAAATGAAGCTCAGCACCAAGATGCTCGGTGAAACGCTGGAGCAACATTGCGAACTCGAATTCAACAAACTCCGACCAACCGCCTTCCCAACCGCCTACTTTGAGAAGGACAACGACGCCTCTGGAGGCACAAAAGGCGATTACATCTTCAAAGAGGCCGACGAAAACGATGTTGAATTCATCAGCATCATGTTCGAGATGAAGAACGAAGGCGAGACGACCAAGACCAAGAAGAAAAACGAAGATTTCCTCGAAAAACTCGACAAGGACCGCAAGGCCAAGGGGTGCGAATACGCCGTGCTGGTGTCCATGTTGGAGCCGGACAACGAGTTGTACAACGGCATCGCCGACATGTCGCACAAGTACGAGAAGATGTACGTGGTTCGCCCGCAATTCTTCATCCCCATCATCACGCTTCTGCGCAACGCTGCCCTGAAGTCGATTGAAATCCGAAACGAGTTGGCGGTCATCCGCTCGCAGAACATCGACGTTGAGAACTTCGAGGCCGACCTCAAGGACTTCCAAGAGAAGTTCAGCCGAAACTACGACCTCGCCTCGCGCCAATTCATGGAGGCCATCAAGCGGATTGACAAATCCATCGACGAGTTGCAGAAGACCAAGGAACAACTGCTCAAATCCGGCAACAACTACCGACTGGCCAACGACAAAGCTCAGGACCTCTCGGTGAAGAAATTGACCCGCAACAACCCGACCATGCGGGAGAAATTCGACGCCGTAAACGACGATTCTGAAGACTGAGTCTGGCTCAATTGAGCCACGATAGCAACTGCTCTTTGGCCCCAGGCCACGCCGCAGGTTCCAACGCATCGGTCAGGTGCAAGCCCGCCAGAAATTGCGCATGAATTGAGCCCCACTCGGTCTCATCATCGGGCCCTCGCCATCTAAACAACGGCGCACCCTCCTGCTCCAATCGGTTGAGAAAACCACGCTGTGCGGCTGACACAAGCAGGACGGGCGTGCCCAACAGGGCCGCCTCGCTGGCAAGCGTGACCGATTGCGTGATGACGCCGTCGTGCGCAGCGAGTTCCCGGTCGAGCCTCCACGGGTCGCCCTCGTAGGCGTTCTCGTCGGCGTTGGTGATCATCAACCCGTCCAAGGCATCCTCCGGCAAGACCATGATTTCATCCCCGTCGTGAACACCTCCGCCGACCAAGCGGCGAACCAGGACCCGAGGAGGCGAAGAGACGGCCGAAGGACGGCGATGCGGCACGAGGTGAACATGGCCGTGAAGGCCATCCAATCGGTGGACCGTGCCGCCAAAGGAGGCGAGAAAACCACCGTCAAGGTCCGCTCGCCAGTGCGTTGGCACGACGACGTGCGTGGCGCTCTTCGAAGCGAGCCGGTGGGCGAGGTGATTGACTTCGGTGTCCGTGATGTACCAGCGCTCACGCACGGTTGACCGACGCCACCAGCGCGGCTTGGCCGCCATCATCTCCAAGGCCGCCCCCACGCCCACGATGCGCTCCACGGGCCCGTGGCCGTCCTGACCCGCGGCCGTGAGAAAACGCTGGACGCTTCTGAGGCGATGGATCGCTTTCCGCTTGCGCCCTTCGCCCACGGGACGAGGCACCCAGAGCGTTTGTCGGCGGGGCAGTCGCCCGTCGCCCTGCTCGACCATCGCCCGAACTTCCGGACGCTCGCACGCCACGATGAGGTCGGCCGTCGTGCCGTTTCGCAAGTACTCCGCCAGCAGGCGCACGTGG
>JAYYBT010000001.1:0-21923 GCA_036162675.1 Thermoplasmatota archaeon | reverse complement strand
TCACTCCAACGGGATTTGGCGACGCGGAATCGCGAATGTCAGCACGAAGGCCAGCAGGCCAAAGATGCACGCCGAATAGTAGTGGCCCATGGTGAAGAACGCCAGGATGGAGGACGTTCGCAGCAACACCACGGAGCCGGCCTTGAGCGCCCAAAGGGAAAAACCGGCGGCAATGAGGGCGAGCCCCATGAACGCAAATCCAACCAGCACGTAGCCGGTGGCTGCACTCGGGTCCATCAGCGGGTGATCCATCTGAGAAGGCGTTCGGTCGATGGTTCGGATTTCACACGCCGAGACGTTGTTGCCGCACGGCTGCTGAGCGAACGCCTCCGCCGAGGGGAATTCAAAGTCAATGGCCGTGAAGCCGATCGGTTCAATCAAGGCGGGCGGTGAGAGCAGCACGCGATTGGAGAAGACGTCGCGGTGGTCGTCTCGCTCAACGATAATGTCAACCCGAATCAGCCCGGGGTCGAGTTTCTCAAAGCCGAACTGGCCGTTTTCATCGGTCAGGTTTTCCTCGGACACCCAGATTCCGGTCGCCTCCTCAAGCCACGAGAGGTAAACGGTAGCATTGGCCATGGGGTTGCCGCGGTCGTCCACGACGCTGCCGGTGAAGGTGGCCGTGTCGTCAGGGGCCGTCAAGGCAAGTCGGTAGACAAATTCGTCAGGACGGACCAAACCGTCGTTGGGTGAGGCGTAGTCCAAGCCGTTGAGAAAGCCGAGCATGCACGTGAAGAACAAGAAGATGGCCGTTGCCTTGCCCATCGGGTGGAGGTTGGGGTCCTCGATGGTCAGCACGGTGTCTGAGGAAGCAAACAGCACCGGATGTTCGTCCACCATGTCGTCGAGGTAGGTCAGTTCCTCCCCCGTCTGCTCCGACATGGTTCACGGGATGCGTGCGCCCTACTTGATGTCAATGCGAGCGCCCCAGCGAGCCTGCAGTTGAGCCTGGCAGGCCGCCGTCATCCACACGTTGAGGACGGTAGTGTCCGCCTCCGTGTGGACCTGCTCGACCATGCCCTGGTCGTAAATTGATGAGATGATGCGTTCGCTGGCATCGCTTGAGGCCGTGGTCGGCGGGTGAACGTGAATCGACACGGGAGCACCAAACAGTTGCTCGCGAATGAACTGTTGAAGCTCCTCGATGCCGGCACCGGTCAAGGAAGAGATGGCGACGGGTTTGGGGAACCCTTGCTCGATAACGAGGTCGCTGATCGCCTGTTGTTGCTGAAGTGTTGTGGCGTCAATCTTGGTCAAGACCACCTGTGGCGTTCGCGCCTCCTCGAGCGCGTCGGGTTCGTGTTCTTGCCGCTCAAGCACCTCGCGGCGCGTGGTCTCGAGTTTTCGGCGGGCCTCAAGAAGGGCGTCGGAAGTGTCGAGTAAAATCAGCGTCAAATCGGCATCTATTGCTTCAGCAATAGTTGCTTTAAATGCCGCTAGTGTTGCATTTGGTATATTATCAATAAACCCGATGGTATCGGCCAGAAGAATTCTCGGACTTTTCTCCATCCTGCCCACCGTGGTCTCCAACGTGGAGAACAATTGGTCCTCAACAAGCACGGTTTTTCCCGATAAATGCTGAAACAACGAGGATTTTCCG
Source organism: Thermoplasmatota archaeon (assembly GCA_036162675.1). Lineage (GTDB taxonomy): Archaea > Thermoplasmatota > Poseidoniia > Poseidoniales > Poseidoniaceae > Poseidonia. The sequence goes on along the minus strand of JAYYBT010000001.1, from coordinate 20,323 downwards.
GCGTTGGTGTAGCCCACAAACCCCACCGTCATCGCACCGCTTCGCACCCGTTGTCGACGGTGCTCTCGTTGAGCGTTGGCGTGTTTTTTCTGACGGCGCCGCAGGTTGGTCAATTCGCGGTTCAGGTTGGAAATGACGTTCTGAAGGGCGGTCACACCGCCACCGCCGTACCCAGCACGCTCGCCGGTCGTCTGCTGTTGAGCCAATTCCCTGAGGATGGTGCGGTCGGACTGAAGTTGGGCGATACGAACCTGGGTTCGGGCTTCCACCGAGGAGGCGTGGGCCGTGAACAAGGCGAGGAGGAGCCGTACTCGGTCCCAAATCTCGATGCCAAGCGCCTGGCTCACACCCACGAGTTGTCGTGGGGTGGCGTTGGTGTGGATGATCGCCAAATCCACGCCCTCCCAAGGGTGGCCGGGAAGCGTGCTCTTACGCTCGTCTGCAATGTCCTCAAGCCGGCCTTTCCCGAAATAGGTGCGTGGGTCAATGTGGCCCGACTGCAGCACCGTTTCAACGATGGTAATGCCCATCGTTTCAGCCAAGGCTCGCAGTTCAGTGGTGTCCTCGGTGCCCCTGACCAGAAGGAGCGCCTTGCGCCCTTCGTGGTTGGTTCGGGCCTCACCCAGCACCACACCACCGCTGCCCGCCACGACGAACGGGTCATCGGCAGGCTGAGGCATGCGTTGAGCGAACGGTTAGTCTCATATCAGCCCACCTCAAGGCGTCACCATGACCGAAGAGCACGTGATGGAAGTGCGATGGTCAGGCAGCAAGGCACTGGGAGCAGCCATGGCTGAAGCTGCCCAAGCACAGGGGTACGAGCCGGTGTTGGAAGCCGAGGGGGCCGAAGCGACGCTGACGGTCAAGGTGGCCGACAACGATTTGCAAACACTCCGGGACCGCGTGGATGAACTCTTCGTGGCGTTCAGCACCCTCGAAGAAGCACACAACGGGTGAAGCTATGGTCCAAACCACGGTGCTCATCGATGCGCACTGCGTCATGTGTAACGGGTTGGCTCGGTTCCTACGAACCAGGGCTAAATCCTCGGCTCAACTTGACATCCACGGTATCGAGTCCGAGGAGGGTCAAGCCCTCATCACCACCTTCCCCGCTCGTCTCCAGGCCATGGACACCGTGTACGTGGTGCGGGACGGCGTTCCCTATGCCCGCTCCGCCGGCGCCATTCGGCTTCTGCTTTGCATGCGCTGGTACTACGCCATGTGGTTCCCCTTTGCATGGCTCGTGCCGCTGCCGCTGCGCGACGGCGTGTACTGGATGGTGTCCAAGGTGCGCCATCGCTTTGGACGACTTGAGGATTAGAGGCTCAAATCCAGGACAACCGGTGCGTGGTCAGACACATCGATGCCGCCCTGCCGCACGATGGTGCAATTCTCCAACGCTGCTGCTGCCACTGAATTGAGCAGGAAATAATCGATGCGCCAGCCTCGGTCTTTGGCTCGTGCTTGACCCCGATTGGACCACCACGAATACACCTTTTCACCGGGTCCAGCCTTGGTCCGGAACGCATCGACCCAGCCGTCCTCGAGCAGGTCGGTGAACCAGGCTCGTTCGTGAGGAAGGAAGCCCGAACTCTTGGCGTTACCCTTGGGATTCCAGATGTCGTCTTCCGTGTGGGCGATGTTGAGGTCACCGCAGACGACCACGGGACGCTCATCGTCGAGGTAGGGGCGAATGAACGTCCGCCATTCTTCCATCCATCCTTCCTTGAATTGCTGCCGCTCGTCTTTGTTTGAGCCACTGGGCAGGTAGGTGTTGATGCAGACCACGCCGTTGACCTCGGTGACGAGAACGCGCCCCTCGAGGTCGGACGGATCGAGGTCGCCGCCTTTTCCGGTTTGCACCACCGTGTGGGGACTGGTGGTGCCCGTTGCTACGCCGGAATACCCTTTCTTTTCGGCCGGGTGAAGGGTTACCTGCCATCCACTGGGCCACGACCACCCCTTGGGAAGTTGTTCTTCGAGCGTACGGGTCTCCTGAAGCATCATCACATCAGCGTTCAAGTCCTCAAAATAGGCATCGATGCCCTTGCGAATGGCCGCTCGCAGGCCGTTCACGTTCCACGAAACAAAGCGCATGACCGCCCGTCATCTGCGGCGGTGAATAAGGGTTCAACGGATGGTTTGTCCGCACAGCCGCCCCGTGGCCGCCGCGGCGTCTGCGAGGGCGTGGTCGGAATTCACCCATTCGCCAGCGAGAAGAATGCCTTCGTCTGCATAGGCGTCGTACGCCGGTTTGTCCCCGATGGTTTGGACGGTGATGTCGCGCTGTCGACGCTCATGGAGGACGTGCTTCCCCCAGCCCTTGGCGTGCCGGTCGACCATCTCTTCCAGCCGCTGAAGGCGCTCGTCTTTGGCCTCGCCTTCGCGTTCAACCATGACCGCCGAAAGGAAGGCGCCCTCCAGACCCAATTTTGGTTGGATGTTCGCTACGTCCAACATGTAGGCACCTTCCTCGGGCTCAATGACGCCATGCAAATCACCCAGTGGTCTTGACGAGAGGGTGACATCGAGGGTGCTGGCGCGCACCGGTTGAAGCCCCTCAAGGGCTGTTTCGTCCACGGATTGCAGCAACCGTTTGGCTTGGGAAGAACCACAAGCGAGGACCACGACATCGCTGTCAAACGTTCGCCCGTCTTCAAGCGAAACCTTGCCTCCCTTGACCGTGTTCACCTGGCAATTCGCCTCGATGAGCACACCGACTTCATCCAACGCCGCGGCCATTCTTCCAACCACGCCTGCCCATCCTTCACCGACCACCGCCAGCCGGCTCTTCTGCAGCCCTGTGTACCGGTCGCCGAACCTCATCACGCCCGAGTCCGCGAGCAGTGCAGCAGCTGCGGCGGCGTGAGAAGCCGGGTCTGCCTGTTTCAACTCTCGACGGAGTTGCGCAGCCAATCGGACGTTGTTGCGTGGGCGAAGCGGGCCAACACCGACGACGTGGAGGCGGTCCATTCGTGGACTGGCGAGCACGACCGGCAAGCGGCTGATCTTCTTCACGACCTTCATCAGCGGGCCTCGCTTGTCGAGCAGATGCAAGCCGTAGCCAAAGGGCGCGCCGTCCACGGTTTGGGAGGTTGCCCGTCCACCGAGTCGGTCGGTTCGGTCGAGCACCACCACATGATGACCTGCCGTAACGGCATACAGAGCGGTGGTCAGGCCGGCGATGCCTGCACCAACCACCGTCACTCGAACCATGGGCTGGGGAGGGGCTGCGAATGAAAAGGTCGTTGGAAGGGGTGGCTTGAAGTGGTCATCCGCGCTCCCTCTCATCATGGCCGATGCACCGCTCTTGCCTCACGACCGTGGGCATGAACTGTGGACCATGGAAGACGGTGCCAGTCGGAAACTGATCGGAAGCATCGACCGTTGGGTCAGCGCCATGGTGGGCGACGACGGCATTGACATGCCCCTGTCGGGCGCAGGACCTTCCATTGAGGCCACCGTTTTTGCTCGTCAAGACGGTTTGGTTGTGGGATGCGCCGTGGTGGATTACATCCTTCAGATCTGGGCGCCATCGGTGCGTGTTTCGTGGTTTGCCGGCGACGGCAAGCGCGTGTCGTCCGGTGATGAAATCGCAGTGTTCAGCGGTGCTCGAGACGATGTCCTGGCCGTGGAGCGTTTGGCGCTCAACGCGTTGGGACAACTCTCCGGCATTGCCACGGAAGCCAAACGCTGGTCGGCCATTGCCCCGAGGCAGATTGCGTGCACCCGGAAAACCGTGTGGGGCCTGCTGGACAAGTGGGCGGTGCACATGGGCGGGGGCTTGACCCATCGGCTGTCGAAGGACGATGCGGTGATGATCAAAGAAAACGATCTGGCCAGCATGCACGAAGAACTTGAAACACACGCAGAGCGTTTGGTCACCTACCTGCAGCAGGTGGATCCATCGGACGTTGGTGCCTTTTTGGAGGTTGAAACCCGGACGGAAAAGGAAGCCATGATGGCGGCGATGGTTTGGTCTCAACGACGAGGCGAAGAGGATGTGGACCGTTTGGTCATCATGCTCGACAACTTCACGCCCGACCAGTGCAAGGCCATCAGCGAACAGATGGAAGACCAAGGCGTTCGCGAACATGTCGTCCTCGAAGCCAGCGGTGGCATCGTGTTTGACGACCTCAAATCGTGGCACGAGTGCGGCTTGGACGTCGTGTCCACCAGTGTCATCAATCGTGGCGTCGCCCCGCTTGACATGAGCATGCTCGTCAAGGGCCTTTGAGGCGATAGCATGGACGACATCGCGGCCGACCCCAGCCACCCACGTTATGCTTCATTGTTGATGCGACACCGCTTGGAGGTGGCCGCCAAAAAGGGGATGCTCGCCGACAGCGCCATGATTGCCCACGGGCGTGGCGAGGCGTTTGACTACCTCTTGGGCGAGCGGACCACGGACAGTGCCCTTCGAGCATCCCGTCAAGCGTTGGCCGCCCTGCAGGCTGCCCAGCGTCCTGTGTTGAGCATCAACGGCAACGTCGCCGCCCTGGCCTGCGATGAAATGCTTCGGCTGGCCGACGTGCTTTCATGCCCGGTGGAGGTGAACATCTTCTACCGGACGCCTGAACGAATGGAGGCGATTCTCGGCCATATCAACGAGCGTAAAGCAGCACTGGGCCTCGATGTGCCCGTTCTCGGCGATGCGCCCGATGCGCACATTCCGGGCTTGAAAGGCCCCCGAGCAGCGTGCCACCGAGAGGGCATCCTCGAAAGCGACGTCATTCTCGTTCCGTTGGAGGACGGAGACCGTTGCAACGCTTTGGTCGCGATGGGCAAAACCGTCATCGTGATCGACTTGAACCCGCTTTCACGCTCGGCTCAACAGGGCAGCATCACCATTGTCGATGAGTTGTCCAGGGCGCTCAACACCATGCTTGGGCTGGCGGCTGAGGAAGGGAAGGTGGACCTTGACGAGGCTTACGACCATCAAGGGGTGCTCGACGAAGGGCTCGCCGAGATGCTTTCAGCCCTGAAGAACCCCTAGCAAAGGGTACCTTTTGCTTCATATCAGCGTTCCTTGAGCTTGGCCGCCAAGCGGTCAGCGATGCTGATGCCGACATCGGAACACGAAGCGGTCCCACCGATGTCGTAGGTCAGCATCTTGCCGTCCTTGAGGTGGTCGGCCACGCTGTCATCGATGAGGCGGCCGATAGCAACGAGGTCGTCGTCGTTGTTCTTGCGACCGAGGTAATCCATCATCATCTGAATGGAGTTGATGGAAGCGATGGGGTTGACCTTGTTCTGACCTGCGTGCTTTGGAGCAGAGCCGTGAACGGGTTCGAAGAAGGCGTGGTCGTCGCCGATGTTGCCCGAAGCCGCCATGCCCATGCCGCCCTGAAGCACGGCGCCCAGATCGGTGGAAATGTCGCCAAACATGTTGGAGGTCACGACGGTATCGTAGTGCTCGGGTGAGCGGGTGATCCACTGCATGAAGGCGTCGATGTAGCCGTAGTCGGCCTCGGTTCCGGGGTAGCCGGCGGCCACTTCGTCAAAGGTCGAGCGGAAGAGTTGGCACCCTCGGGTGACGTTGGACTTGTCGATGCAGGACACGCGGCGGACGCCGTCGGCCGGTGCACCGTTGCGGGTCTCAGCGATTTCAAAGCCCATGCGAATCAGGCGCTCGGAGCCGTTCTTGGAAATGGGGCGCGGGTCGTAGGCCACTTCGCCTTCAAGACCGGGGAAGGTCATCGGCTCGGGTTCGTACTCTTCTCGTCCTTGAGCGCGGTCAGCGGACCGGCGAAGCAACGCGTGGTACAGGCCTTCCGTGTTCTCTCGCAGGATGGTCATGTCCACCATGCCGGGCTCCCAAATCTGACGGAAGCCGCCGTGGATCTTGTGGGGCACACCTTCGTAGAGTTTGATCGGTCGCACGTTCGCGTAGAGGTCCAAGCCGCTGCGCAAGCCAAGGATGACCGACCCACCGGCGAGGTCGCCGTTGGGCAAGCGAGCACCGGGGTAGCCAATGGCGCCGAGGAAGATGGCGTCCGTTTCGTTTTTGCAAATGTCGAACGAACCTTCGGCCCATTCTTCACCGGTGGCCATGTAGTGCTCACCGCCGCAGGGAATGACGGTCTGGTCAAACCCGTGGTTCGAGTGTTCCTGGATGGTATCCAAGATGCGCTGGGCCTCCAACGCCACTTCTCGGCCCGTCCCGTCGCCTGGCAGAACCGTGATGCGATGGTCACTCATGACTTGCCGCACATGGCGCTTCTACATGAACGCGACCCTCAGTCCACGAAGAACTTGAGGTGGCTCACCGCCATGTTTCGGCGTTGGTGAAGTCCGCATTGTTTTCTCAACAATCGGTGCCTTGCACGAAAGAAGGAGGGGATGTTTCATAGGCTGTCAAGCCGGAAGAATAAGCATGGCGGACGAGCACAAAAACGAGCAGGAACGTCGTGTCTCCGTGGAGGACATGCCTGCCGAAGTGCGCCAACTTTCGGATGCCATGCTGGGCGTGAATCCAAACTGGAACGTGCACGACTGGATCGTCGAGCAAGCCAACATGACGATGGATTTGCTCGCGCTCGATTTGCTGCGAGAAAAGATCGTCATCGACCAGCGCCTCCAGCGACTTGACGACCTGGGTCGCCGCTTGGAGCCTGAGTCCTCAACTGAAGAACAGGACGACCCGCACCAGCGAAACCTGTTTGATTGCTTTGACCTCAACGAACCTCATGCGCTTCGGGGCCTGGGTGAGCGCGCCACCTCCGAGCCAGCCGTTGAACCGGTGAGCGAAGAGACGCACCCTGCGAACATCTTCCTCGATTTGATGCCCGACGCCAACACCGACGACCCGCTTCTGGCCATCGCTTGCCAGTCGGTCATCATGAGCATTGAACTCGAACTGGCCCGAGGTGAACCCGTCGCCTCGCTTCAGGCCATCTTTGACCATACTCGCTCCTCGAACATCCAAGACGATGAAACCGATGAAGCGCTGGACCATCTGCTGACCACCGGCCTGGTCATCGAGGTGGACGATGACTGCTTCATTCTCCTTCCCTCGTGATGGGAGCCCGCGGCAGTCCCAACAACCGACTTTATCCCACGGACACCTATGCTGAACCATGGGAATACTCAGGTCAGTCATTTGGGGAAGTGTAGCGTGGTTTTCAGCAACAGCGATGATGGTGCATCCAGAAATGGCGCTCGGCTTGGCCATCGTGGTGGCGTTCTTGTCTGAATCTGCTCATCACAGTGCGGAACTGGGTCGCATGCGACGGGACGGTCACCAACTCGCCTCTCAGCTCCGTGAGGCGAACGGCCAAGTGGAGAGCCTGCAGCGCGCACTGACCCGGCGGCACGTGGAGTTGAACACTGCCATCGAGGAGCTTCAGCGGCGTGACGCCGTGGGCAGTCCGGCGGCTCGCGAGTTGCTCAAACGCCAAGAGGAAGCCATGACGGCGGCCTCCAAAGCGCTTGAGGCGCGTCAGGAACGAAACGACGTGGTGTTCAACAGCATGGAGCGCTTGCTCAACATGCAGGTCGAGCAGGTGGCCAACATGCAACAAGCCATGGGGGACCTGCTCCAACACCTGATCTCTCAGCCTCGGGGGCACTTCACCATGAGCGACAGCGTGCTCGTGCAGGAGCGAGGAGGTGGCGGGCTTGACGAGACCTTTGCTGAATTGAACGAGTGGCTTTCGCGAGAAGCGGTATCTTCACCATGAGGGGCGCCACCCCCTTCGCCATGGCAAGCAAGAAAGAGGGGGCGCAGCGCGTCCTCGACGCGCATGCCTCGCGCCTGAAGGTCAAACAGCGCCTCGTTCCTGTTGCCGTTATCATCGTGCTCATCGGCATCGGTGTCGCCGCCCTCACGCGTTGGGAATTCGGTTTGGCCACCGTTCTGTTGTGTGGCTTGCTGTTCCAATATGCGGTGGAACGCATGACCACCATCCTTGACGCGGGCGTCATCAACGGGCTGAAAGAGATGGGTTGGGACGTTGACACCGAACTTGACGAGGCAGCATTGGAGAAAATCAGCACCATCGCCGCAAAGTAGGTGGGGAGATTGACTGCGAACAAGGACCTGATTCAGCAATTCTTCGTCGATGAGCGTCAAGCTCACCGCCGTGCCGTCATCGTGACCTGGATCATCGTTGGTTTGGCCGACTTATGGGGCATCGGTGCTTACCTCGGTGGCGTTGAACTCGTTGTCATTCTTCAGGGATTGATCGTGTTCTTGGCCTTGGTGATGGTGTGCATGTGGTTGAGTTTGCATCGCAAAAAAACACTGCAGGACCGATTGAGCGACGTGCTCGACAGCATCGAATTCGGTTGGGATGAACTTCACGGGTTGGACTTGAGCAACGAGGAATCGGACCATCTTCACCTCGCCTTTGCTTCCACGGTCGGACGGACGGCCTCCAACGAGACCTTTCTTCGAACGCGAGGCGGAGACGAGAAAGGCCCGGCCTTCGGCAAGCCCGGCATTGACATTGATGCAATGGCTGAACGCGTGGACCCGGCCCTGCACGAGGAAGACTACGCTGGCTTGGAAGGGGAATTACGGGTCAGCGAGCAACTCGTGGAAGAGGCCAACCAACACTACGCTGAAGAGGCCCAACGCCTGTGGGACATCGCCGAAGCTCGCGACATGGACAACATTGAGGAAGGCGTCAGCCGACTGGGGGATTTGGTTGCCTCCGGTTGGTTCGAGCGAAACGCCAAGGACGGAGCTGTTGAGGAATTGATGAAATCAAAGGGCGGCGGGGATTCCCAATGAGCATCTTCTAAAGCCGCCTTCATGCCACTAAAGGCATGACGGTGAAGGCCATCCTCGTCGCTGGCGGCTACGGTTCCCGTCTTCTTCCCTTCACGCGCTACACGCAGAAGACGCTGCTTCCGCTGCATGAGCGTCCGGTCATCGACTATGCGCTGGGTACCATCCGTCGAGCAGGCATCAAGGACATCACCATCATCTCGAACCAGTTCGTCGGGCAAATCGCAAAACACGTTGGTCAAGGCCTTCCGGGCGAACGCATCCACTACGTCATCGAGGAAGAGCCACTGGGCGTGGCGCACGCGCTCAACTTGGCTCGGCCCTACAACTCCGATGCCCGCCTCATGGTGTACTTCTCAGACAACATCACCACGCTCGAATTTGGTGAACATGTCGCTGCCTTTGAGGATGCAGCGACGCCACCGGGTTGCCTGCTCATCGCTCGAGAAGAACCTCATCCTGAAGCCTTTGGTGTGGCGGTGTTTGACGATGATGGCAAGATTTGCGACATCGTGGAAAAACCGGCCAATCCGCCCTCCAACCTCGCCATCGGCGGGATTTACATGTTCGACGAGGAATTCTGGACCCACCTTGACCAGGCCGTTGCCGACCACGGTGAATCCTTCTCCATCTCCGACATCACCCGAACCTATGTCAAGGCCGGTCGTGCCGCTGTCCTCTCCGTTGGCGAAGAGACGTGGGTGGACTGTGGCACACCCGATTCCCTCCTCCAAGCCTCTCAAATGGCGAAAGATGGAAAATTGGACCCCACCCCCCACCGATGAACGGAGCGATGGACATGAAGGTAGGTATCATTGGAGCTGGCATGGTTGGCGGAGCGATTGAACACTGTTTCGAGCACGCCCACGACCTGTATGTTCACGACCCTGCACGAGGCACATCGCTCAGCGATGTCATCGATCATGTCGACATGGCCTACATCGCCGTCCCCACACCGCCGCACCCTGAAACGGGCGCCTGCGACACCACCATTGTCGAAGGCGTGCTCGACGCGCTTCCCAAGGGCTTCACGGCCGTCATCAAGAGCACCGTCGTACCGGGCACCACGCAAACCTACCATGAGCGCTATCCCGACTTGAAGATCGCTTATTCGCCTGAGTTTTTGGTCGAGCGTCGCCGTCTCGAAGACTTTGCCAATCAAGACATCTTGGTGGTGGGAACCCACCACAAGGACGTGGCAGAGATGGTGTTTCAGCAACACCGAGAAGCCGGCGTACTTCGAAAAGAACAGGTGTATCAGGTCACGCCCACCCAAGCTGAACTGGTGAAGTACACCAAGAACACGTTCTATGCGCTGAAGGTTACCTTTGCCAACCAAATGTACGACATCTGTCAGGGGATGGGCGAGGACTGGTACGCCATCCGGGACATCATCACGGCCGACCAAGCCCAACCCATTGGTCCTTCGCACCTCGACCCGATCTTTGGCCTCCGCCGTGGTTTTGGCGGCAAATGCCTGCCCAAGGACAGTTCCGCCCTTGGCGTGTTAGCGGACGAACTCGGCGTGAAATACGCCATCATGGATGCCATGCAGGAAGACAACGACGTGCTTCGTGGCATGCTGACGGGGAAGCCCAGCGACGTGGTCACCAATGACGATTGATGCCATGGCATGGCTCGACGAACGTGTGCCTCGTGGCTCGCTCGTTCGTTTCAGCATGGCCGGCGGCTTCAACAGCCTCATTTTCTACTTGACGTGGGTCATGCTCCTCGCCATGTTCGCTGGCACCGATGTTCGCCTGTTGTGGGGCGCCTGTTGGGGCGCCACCGGTGTCCTTGCCCACTACGTTCACCGCTGGTTCACCTTTGACGACCGAAAGCCGGTGTCGTGGACTCTGCCCACCGCCGTTCCCGTCTACATCATCAGCCTCGGAGGCTCGAGCCTCACCATCGGCTGGCTTGACGACCTGTTTTCAGAAGATGTTCGTCTTCTCGGAATGGTCAACCTGCTGGCCTGGGGCGTCATCGTGTGGCTGATGTTGCGTGTGTTGGTGTTCCAATATTCGCCTACAGAGCATGCGTCTCGAGCACGTCCAGAGGAATGATGTCAAGCGCCCGCTGGTGCGTGGCTTCCAAATCCACGGGACATGCCTTGCCCGCATTGACGGCCAACAGCCAGGTTCGGGCACAAACGCACCAAGAATCACCGGCTTTCAATCCGGGGAAATTAAATCGCGGCGCGGGCGTGATGAGGTCGTTACCCATGTCCCTTGCAAATTCGAGGAAGTCGTCGTTGAGGACGCAGCACACCGTATGGGAACCGTGATCGTTGTCATCGGTGTTACAACAGCCATCCCGATACCAGCCGGTCAGCGGGTCCTGGGAGCAGGGCTCAAGTTCGGTACCGAGCACGTTCACGCTGGGGTGCATGGCAAGAGGAATGGATGCTGCCTCTTCAACGCTTGTCCGTGAGGCCGTCAGCCCCTGAGGCCAGATTTGATTCGCTGCCAGAGACCTTGCCGTGCGGGAGGTTCCGCTCGCCCGAGCAACACGTCCAATTCACCTGATCGTTCAAGGTTCACCAGATCATCAAACCCTCCGACATGGTGGTCGCCCACCACGATTTGAGGAACGGTTCGCGCTCCACCGGTGGCGCGAGCAAACGAGCGTTGAATGGCCGGGTCGTTTTTCAGTCGGCGTTCCTTGTAGGCCACCCGTTTTCCATCGAGCAAGCGCTTGGCTTGAACGCAAGCACCGCAGCCACGGCCGGTCCAGATGACCACCGGTGCATCACTGCCCGCAACCATGCACCTCGGGCATCGGACGGTGGTTTCAAGATTGGGGGCTGGTGGGGGCTTTTGTCCGTTGGGTTCATTGGGTAGAAGCGCGGCATGGTCGCGTAATGCTACCCGACACGGTACACAAACTCCCCCGAGAGGAACGCTTTGCCTATGCTCGCTTGTTGGCCTACATGGCTCGCATCGACAACGAACTGACGGTTGACGAAATGGCCATGTTTGAGCAACGCCTCGGCACAGCCTTGCTTTCACCCGGACAGCGAGAAGCCATTCGCGCCGCCCTCAAGAATCCACCAACCCTGGAAGAGTGCCTGGATGACCTGTCAGGAGAGGCCGGCCGTCTTGCTCTTCGGGACGCTGTCATGATGGCAGCAGCCGACGGTACCGTTGACGAGGACGAACGGGACGCTTTGGAGGACATCTCCGAACATCTGGGCCTGCGAGAAGATGCCGTTGAACAACTGCTCAACTGGACCATCAAAGGTTACAAGTGGATGAAAGAGGGTTACGAACTTCTTGACACGCTCGAGGAATGAGGCACCATGTTCCCCGATGGGTTGGTCCATCGTTCGCCACAAGAACGGGTGCGCTATGCCGAAATTTTGGTCTACATTGCAGCCGCCGATGGCGAGCTGGTCCGGGAAGAGATTGCCACCATCGAGGCCATGATGGGTCGGGCCATGCTCCACCCCGAATCGAGGATCACCGTTCGAGCAGGATTTGAACAGCCCATCCCCCTTGAGCAATCCCTGACCGACCTCGATCCTGCCCTCGCACAAATCGTCCTGCGCGATGCGGCCTTGGTCGCCGCGGTTGACGGCGACTACGACCGAAAGGAGTTGACGGCCCTCAGGAAAATTGCGAAGGCCGCCGGTGCCTCAAACACGCAACTCTCCGCACTGTTGGATTGGGTGAAAGAAGGGTGGCTATGGTTCGAGAAAGCAGGCGTCTTTTTGGGCCAGTAACGGCCCTTTTCCATCCTTTCCTTGAGAGACATCTTCAAAGAGAGAAAGCCGTCCCGTCGGTTTGGTGGGGACATTGCAAAACGGGGTTAGTGGTTGGTATGCACGATTGGACCGATGTCTTGACAACCGCGAACAACAAATCGACATTTGGTTGACCACATGGGAACAATCCCTCAAGACCTTCCAGCCCATTGCCGCCCTTCTTCCCGAAGACTGGCCGACCCTCCCAGCTAACCTCCTCACCGACCCCGGTCATGTCCTTGACCACCTGCTTGCTCGCCACGACGCCGAATCCGATGGTCGCTCGCCCAGAGGCGCCCACCCAACGCCGCCACGACTGGCCGATGCCGTCATTTGCTCCGAGATGAAGGACAGTTTGGTCAATCCAAAGAAACCCGTCCAACAGTCCAACTTCCTCATGAGCAACCTCCCCCCTGGTTTCCGCCAACACGTCGAACAGCTCAACCTGCCAAAAGCCACGCAAGACAGCGAGGTGGACGACGAAGCCGAACATGATGCCGTGAACAACGACCTGCGAACCCTCAGCGGCATTCCACTCCCCGTCGCCGACACCGCTTGCGGTGGCGGTCTGTTCCATGCCCGGTTGATTCGCCGACACGCTGACGCTCACGAAGATGCAGAACCTGAGGTCAGGAAAGAAGACACGCGTCGCTTGTTTTCGAACATCCAACTCCTCGATGTTGACCCACTGGTCGTCGAGAGCACAAAGGCCCGTCTGTTGCTTGAATCAATCCGCCACGAACTGGTGAGTTTCGGCCCCGAGACGCCCGGAAAAATTTCGCGAAAAGAAATGGAAGCGCTCCTTGACGCTGGCGTCCAGCAGGGCGACGCGCTCCAAGGCGAATGGCCCTGGGAGCAGGCGCCTGAACTGGTGCTGACCAATCCGCCATGGCTTCGCATCAAGGACCGATTCCGAGGCATGGAAGACGGAAGTCAACTTCGCAAGGAACTCGGTGAGCGCCTTCGTGGTTTGACCGACAACGGCCAGCCTCGCTTCTCAACGATGCGCGGCAACGTGAACCTCTACCGTTTGTTCATCGAGCGAAGCCTCCAGATCCTCAACGACGGTGGGCGACTCCGCATCATCGCTCCGGACAGTTTGCTGCGCGAGCAATCCTCCCACCCGCTTCGAGAGTTGCTCGTCAAGCACCACGGCTGGACCCATGCGTGGGCCATCGAAGAAGCGAACTTGCTCTTCCCCGGCATGACGCAGGGTGTGGTCGTCCTCGGCATCACGGCGAACGGTGAAGCGTCGGTGCTCAACCTTCAGGGCCCCATCACCCGCGCTGACTTGCGCCGTGAAGGCGAAGGTCTGTCTTCTCGTGTGCCGCAGTTTGAACTCAAGCACGAGCAATGGACATCGTGGGCTCGTGACACGTGGGCCGTGCCTCGCCTGCCACGCGATCGAGTCGAGCGGTCTTACACCCTCAAGGTGCTCGACCGGCTGGCACAACTGCCTCGCCTCAGCGATGAGGAACACCCGCTGACGACCAACCAGCGACAGGTTCGTGTTCGCGTCGGCGAAATTGACCAAACCGCTCACGCCAAGAACATTGAGACCTGGGTCAAAGGCAAGCGAAGCCGTCCCTTCATTCGCGGTGTGCACTTCTCCGAAAGCGAAGACGGTCAGGTGTTCATTCGACATCCCGCCTTCCGCACCGACATCCCTTCTCGAGCCAGTGAACGGCAACTGGCCATGTGGGTGGGCGAACAACACCCGACGTACGGCCCTCGCCTCGCCTGCCAGGCCATCGTCAATGCTCACCAGGAGCGTCGCCTTCGATGGGCGGTGATCCCAGAAGGAAGCGTGCTTGGGAACAGCGTGAACCACATCGAACTGCACGACGACATTCAAACTCGTCTCCTGCAGGACCACCCGGACATTGAAACGGGATTGCAGTGGTTGTGCAACCACCTCAACAACAACGACCTCGACGAGTGGGCTCGTGCTTGGGCGGCCAACAACAACGTCAACAACTACGAGTTGGAGATGTTGCCCGTTGAATTGCCCGAATCGTTTCCACAATTCAGCACTCTCGTTGGTTGAAGTGGAAGATACGCGCGCCAGATTTCCGAATACCTGCGTTTTCAACACGATAATTTATATCACCATCGCGGTTCGCTGAAGATGCGAACGCTTCGGAGGATGCAAAGAAAATGGGTGTTCATCCGAAAATCGGCATCACAGGCCTGCCACGCAGTGGAAAGTCGGCCGTGATGGAGAAGGTGCTCGACATGTTGCTCGACGAGCGCAAGCGAGAAATCAGCATGCGCGGCGGCTCCTCCGAGAAACCCATCTTGGGTGGACTACGAACCGAACCCCTCCTGGAAAACGGCGAGCGCATGGGCTACAAGGTCATTGACATCGTGTCGGGCGACGAAGGAATCATCGCCCACAAGAGCATCGATTCTCGCCTGCGCGTGCTCGGCTACGGCATCGACGTGGAGGAACTCAACCGAGTGGCGCTGCCCGCCATCGATTACGCACAACATCACTGCGAAGTCCTCGTCATCGACGAAATCGGTAAGTTTTCGGTGGAATCCGAAGCCTTCGTTCAGGCGGTCCGAAGTGCCCTGGAAGTTGACATGCCCACCTTGTTGACCCTCCACAAAAAGAGTCGACACCCGTTGCTTCAGGACATCCGTCGTCGCGATGACGGACGCATTCTGGAAGTCACCCCGGTGAACCGAGCACTGTTGCCCTACAAGATTCACAAGTTGATGCGCGAGACCTACTGAAGCGCGTCAACGTTCATCGGTTCCTTCATGGCACCCCTCCTCGTGGACGCGCCATGCACCCGCCCAACGTCGCCGTGGAGCGCCTTCTCTACGGCACCGGCGTTGGCCTTCTGTTGGGAGCAGGGTTCGGACTGCAGTCCGGACGATCATGGGGCGCCCAACCGCCTGCCTTGGAACTCTTCCTCGCTGCCGCTGTGGTCTGCTTCATCCTTGGATGGACACTTGGAAACGGGACGGGCCCGCTGGCCAAATGGTTCTCACATGAAACCGAGGAAGCCATGGCGAAACGCGTTCGCGCTGACATCGAAGAGGTGCATCGCTCCGAGGACGTGACCGCTAAGTGGGCCGCCATGGAAGCCAAGGTGCTGAGTCAAGACCTCGGCGAAGAAGAGTGACGTCCGCATCGTAGGGTTGATGTGCGTTCGTCACTTCGTTTGAGACAGAGGCGAGACCATGAGCGATGTCCCCGAAGGATTGTACTACACCAAAGAACACGAATGGATGCGAGTTGAAGGCGACACCGTCACCATCGGCATCACCGACCACGCTCAAGACATGCTCACGGACATCGTCTACATCGAACTCCCAGAAGAAGGAGACACGGTGGGCGACATGGGCGAGTTTGCGGTCGTTGAATCGGTCAAATCTGCTTCGCCTATTTTCGCACCCTTGGCCGGTACCATCACGGCCGTGAACATGGACCTCGAAGATGCCCCTGAACTCATGAACACCTCGCCCTACGGCGACGGGTGGATCGTCAAGATGACCCTCGACAACCCCGATGCGGTGGCTGACCTCATGGACGCCGCAGCCTACAAGGCCGAAATCGGTGAGTGAATTCATTGGCGGATCAACCTGCCCTGACGCTCTACGTTGACGGGTCGTGCTTGGGCAACCAGAACGTCGACGCTTCAACGCCAGCGGCGTGGGGATTGGTCGTGGTCATCGGTGATTCGGGCTTGGGTAAAGGCTCGGGCGAACTCCATCACGAAGAAGCAGGGCCGGTCATCACCGACCCCCAACAAAACGGGTTCATCGGTGCCGAAGTGGGCTCCAACAACACGGCCGAACTCAGTGGGTTTGCAGCAGCGCTGCGCTGGCTGCTCATCGAAGGCGGTGAAGAAGCCGCTGTCATCCGAGCAGATTCCACCTACGCCGGGAACCTTGCCAGCGGGGTGTGGAAGGCCAAAGCCAACAGGGAGTTGGTCGCCCACGTGCAGGCGCTGTGGGACGAGGTGGCGGCCCTTCGAGAACTCTCGTGGTCGCACGTGAAAGCGCATCGAGGCCACCGATGGAACGAACGGGCGGATCACTTGGCCGCACGTCACGCCGCTGGGGAACTTCCCGAACCGCTGACCTTTTGGAAACCCGGTCAGCGCTGAAGTCGCTGGTTCAGCCATGCTTCGAACGACTCGCGCACGTCTTCTCGTCGAAGGGCGTGGTCCACCTGGGCTTGCAGCCACAACATCGGTGCACCCGAATCGTACCATTGCGTGTCGTCGAGGACCACACCGTGGAGGCTTCCAGCCCGCATCCAGTGCTCGTGCAGAGCGATGCTCTGAAGGTCGCCGTGAGCCTCGTAGGTGTAGGTCTTGAGCAGGTCTTGGGTTTCCGATGGGAACACGTATCGACCGCACATCGCCAATCGGCTGGGTGCGTCTTCAGGCGCTGGCTTTTCCACCACCTTGACGATGCGGCCCTCGTTCACGGCAACGATGCCGTAGTTCGAGACCGCCGCAGCCTCAACTTCCATCAGGCCCACCGTGGCCTCACCGGTGGCCGCAAAAGCCTCGACGAGTCGCTTTGAAGCGTGACTCGCTGCGTAGTGCTCCGCCGAAGCGTGGGTGTCCATGAGCAGGTTGTCGCCCAGCATGACGAGCATGGGGCCGGAGACGGCGTCCAGCGCGGCTTCCAAGGCGTTGCCCACCCCTTTGGGCTCGTGTTGAAGATGGGTGAAGACCTCAAGGCCCTCCGTGGCATGAAAGAGCGTCGAGTCGAGATGGTTGCGATGGGCGTGAAGGGCGCCGCGGTCCTCCAGAAGTGCATCAAAGGATTTGCTCGGTGAAGTCACCACGTGAAGGCGCTCAACGCCGGCCGCCTTGGCTTCCAAGATGAGATGGGTCAGCAACGGCACGTCGAGGAGCGGAAGCGATTCCTTCGGCGTGAAGGCGCTGGCAGGAAACATCCGTGTACCGAGCCCTGCTGCGATGAGAACAGCATCCCGAACCGGCTCCATGCGTCGCCACACAAGGCACAGGCTTTCAAGCGTGGCGCTCCAGCACGAGGTGATGGAACGAAAAGACACGGTGGGTCTTCTCGTCGCAGGTGTCCTGCTCATCCTCCAATCCTTCACCGATCTTGCTCCCGATGGCCCGTGGGATTCGCCGTCGTTCACTCGAGGCGTGCTCGGTCTGGTTGGCATGGTGCTCGTCTACCTCGCTTGGTTCAAGCACACCTTCGGTATCTTCGGGGTCGCACCGACCGTGAACCGTTGGTCCACGCCAGAAACAACCTGGTTGCGGGTGGTCGCCTTCGGATTGGGCTGTTTGGTGGCGACGCGAGCCATTCGGTTGTTTGACGACAGCGGTGTTGTTCCAGAGCCGGCCGGTCTGTTGATCACGCTGGTCGGCGTGCTGGCCATCATGAACGGTCTCTACGTGTGGGCCGTCACGAGTGGCCCGCTCAACGACGAAGAGGAGTGAATCACTCGTCGAGCGAACGAAGCGCGTCGTCAAGTTCTGGGAGCTCGTCAGGCGCCTCCATTTGAGACACGTGCACGGCTCGCTGTTCACCGGTTGGCTGTTCGCCTTCACCTGCCAGCCATGCCTGCCACGCTTCGCTTCGCTCACGGCGGCGCATGGCCAACGGCTCCCACAGCGGTCCAAGGTCAGCCTGAACATCGTGAAGGGCCTTCACCTGAGCAGCGAAACGATCTGGGTCGACTTCCTCCATGCGGAGCATCAGCTCGCGCAAGCGCGTTCGAACGACTTCGTCGCCGTCCTTCCACAGCTGATGGAACAGGCCGCGAGCGTCGGACGGGTCGAATTCGATGTATTCTCGGAGATTCGGTACCAAATTCCGGCGAACGATGGCCAGTGGGTGGTCCGCCAATTGTCGTAAACGGTCGGCCCATTGGTCCTTGTCGAGGTACTTGACGTCGCCCACGGTAGCGCTGGCAGCTGCCAAGACGCCTTCATCTTCGGAGGTCAGCATGTCATCGAGCAGTGGCAGGGCGTCCCACGTCAACCGACGGAACAGCCGGGTGAGGACGTCGGCCATGGCTCGACGCACGAGCGTTTCGTCGCGCTCGTGGAGGCGCAGGGCAAGTTGGTGGCCAAAATCCCGGTCCGCTTCAATGGCCTTGGCAAGGCAAAGCGTGACCTTGTTGGCCACCTCAGCCACGGGATCAGAAGCCCTTCGCAACAGGATGTCCTTGAGGCCGAGTGGCTCGATGAGCGGCGCACGTTCAAGCAGCAGGCGGACCCATTCCAGCAGGAGCAAGCGGCGGTCAAGGTCGCCGTCTTCGAGGCGTTCCAACACCCACCGAGCGGCCTCAACCCCGCGCTCGTGCGCAACGACGGTGCTGGACATGCGAGGCACCACGGCGTGGGGGTTCCAGTCCATGTGCTGCGGGCCGGCATCGGGTTGGGTGTGCCAGGTTCCCGGGCGTTCGGCCAAGGCAATGGATTCCACGAGATGATAGCCTTGGTGAACCGGTTGACCGTAAGGAACGGTCGCCAAGCCGTTGAGCAAGGCAATGCTTAGCCACCAGCGGTCGGTGTTGGGTGCATGAGGGTCAAAGGCCTGAGCCAGCCAGTCGGTGGCGATGTGGAAGAGCAACCGGTGGGCGACGTCGTCCATGCGTCGGCTCAACCATTTCTGATGGATTTCGAACGGGTCGTCGCTGAGGTTCATGCGGTGAGGAACGATGAGGTCAACCACCGTGTTGAGGTGGCGGTCAAACATGCCCCGGTCGATGTTGAGAATGCCCAGACCCTCTTCGAACAAACGGTGCGGCGAGGTGGGCGGGATAGGGGGGAAGTCCGGATCGCTCATGGGTGGCTCGGGCAAAGGCCAGGCTTCCGTGCCGCGTTCAAGCGCTTCGACCAAACCGGTGGCCACGCGTTCAAAGGCCTCGTCGGAAATCTTGGTTCGGCTCTTGCTCACGCTGTTCACCTCTTGGACTCACCGTTGGTTCAACGGGGGACTCAGATGTCGAGTTCGATGTTCAGGTTCTGAATCAGTTCCTTGTATCGATTTCGGATGGTGACTTCGGTCACGCCAGCGACTTCGGCCACTTCACGCTGGGTGCGGCGCTTTCCGCACAACACCGAGGCGATGTAGATGATGGAGGCAGCGATACCGGTGGGGCCGCGCCCGCTGGTCAATTCCTTCTCTTGAGCGGCCTTGATGAGTTCGTAGGCCTTGGCTTCCACGTCAGCGTCGAGGCCGAGTCCAGAGCAGAATCGAGAGATGTAATCCTCTGGGCCGGTGGGCATGATCTTCATCTTCAATTCACGAACCATGAATCGGTAGGTTCGACCGATTTCCTTGCGACCGGTGCGGGAGGCTTGGCCGATTTCGTCAAGGGTTCGAGGCACACCGCACTGGCGACAGGCAGCGTAGAGGGATGCAGCAGCGACGCCTTCGATGGAGCGACCACGAATCAAGCGCTTGTCAACGGCTTTCTTGTAGTTCACAGCGGCCGCTTCACGGACGGACTTGGGCAGCTCAAGACGGCTGGCCATGCGGTCCAACTCAGCAAGGGCCATGGCGAGGTTGCGCTCGGTGGCGTTGCTCACACGGCTGCGCTTCTGCCATTTTCGCATGCGGTAAAATTGCGAGCGATAGCGGGAATTGATGGTCTTCCCGGAGTAGTCCTTGTTCTGCCAGTCGATGTCGGTGGACAGCCCTTTGTCGTGAAGCATCACGGTCATGGGCGCACCGGTACGAGCGCGTTGGTCGCCTTGTTCGGGGGAAAAGACACGCCACTCGGCGCCCTGGTCGATGACGTTGTCTTCCAACACCAGTCCACAGTCATCGCAGACGACCTCACCACGGGTCTCGTCTCGAGAGAGCGATCGGCTTCCACATTCAGGGCACTT